>DSEL01000059.1 GCA_011056645.1 Candidatus Atribacteria bacterium | reverse complement strand
GTTCTAAAGGAGTATTTAATTCATTCAATAAAGATATGAATTGAGAATCGTATTCATCCATCCCGCCATTATCTGGAATAACTGATGGTGTTGTTACCCAGCTGCAGCCAACAAAAAATAAACAAAAAAATAGTGCACTTCCTAGAACAGTTATTTTCTTGATATTTGCCTTTATCGCATTAAAATTTATCAAATATTTCTGCTTATAAGTTTTAAATAAACGTAGTATAGAACCGCTCCTTATTTTGTTTGTAATCTTTTTTTGTTTGCTTTTTCTAATCTTTTCTTGAATCTGTCTAGCTTCGGAAGTCTATCACTTCGACCTTTGTAAACAATATTCTCGAATACCCAAACAGCTTTTTCCAATACTCTAATCTCGTCTTCTAATGATCCTTTTTTACTATACACTATGGCTAATCTTTCGTATGGATGACTGCCCTCAAATTCTTCTTTAATATTCTTTTCATATAGCTTGATGGCTTCATCTATTTTACCTTCTTTTTCAAATTCGATTCCTTTTAAATTACGGTTAACTATATTATTCTCAATTTTACTTATTCGGTTTCTATGCTTTTCAATTAACTTCAAACTGCTATTTGGATCTTTTAATAATTCCTCATACTCTAGATTGAGTCTTTTAAGCTTTTCCCCTTCTGTTTCACCCTTTACTTTTTTGTCCGAGATAAGGTCAAAAGACTGATTTTTATTCCCTATTTTTTTAATGTATGGATTATTCTTAGAATATTCTTGCTTAAAAAGAGGCTCATTACAATTTTTACAAAATTTACTTCCTTCTTCGTTTTCAGAATCACATAGCGGACATTTTATTTTCATACTAAAAATCTCCCTTTATTTTTAATAAAGTTTTTCTGATTCTCAGCATTGTTTTTTAATTATTGTTTATATCCTCAATCCTTCCGGAATCGATCCACTCTTTTATTATTTCTCTTCTCTTTTCTTCCAGAACAACCTAAAAGATACCGGAGTATTTCCTTGGTACGACTTCCCTATTTAAGAAAATAGAATGTGTTCTCCTATTATTTACTAGGGTATTATCTAACGAAGAACCTTCCCCTGTTTTACTGTTGAATTATTAACCTGAGACATCTTCCTTATTTATCTAATTTAAAAATAAAATATTAATTTTCTCAGAAAATGGGATGTGTTATCCCTGTCACATTATATTGTCAAAAGAACCGCCCATGTGACATTTTATTAAACTTCATTCGCCTCGACCACCATTTTAAAATCAACCTTTAACTCCCGAAAATGCATTTTAGCGCATCTAATTTTATCCGCTTCGATATTTCTTAATTTTTCAAAATCTTTAATACCCTTCGTTTCTCTTATAAGATAAAGCGTATCATCTTCGTGCTTCACTATAGCCCAATCAGGATTATATGTTCCTATAGGCGTGTCGATTTTAAACCATGAAGGAAGCTTTACGAATAATTTTATGTCATCGCGCATATCCAGACTTTCGGCAAATCGCTTTTCTATTTCAGAATCGTATTCAATGGCGTCATATACTGATTTTTTAACTTCAATTAGATTGTTTAAATAGCTTATAATTTCTGTTTCCTCAAATAACCTCATCTCATATTCCTGCCCGGCTATTTTCTCATATTTAATGCCATCCACCACTAATTGATGAAGTTCATTCTTTATTAATCGAGCTACTGAATCCATAAACTTCTGAGGATTCAGAGGAAATTCTTCGATTCTACCGGAGCTTATCAATATTCGCACTATGGTATTTCTGGTTAGTTCGGTTTCTTTCTGCAAATAGGCAAGAATATCCGGTAAATTCACTTTATCTTCACCATAAGAAGCTGTAGTTTCCTGAATTCTTAATTCTTTAGTTACAATGCCTTTTTCTTGAATGTCCACTTCCGCTTTTTTGTAAACAATTTTTACCTTTTCTATCCGGTCCATTTCTCTTATGGCTTTTGATGCTTTTTCAATGAGAACATCCGTATCATATTCTACCGAATAGGTTGTTTTGGGTTTGATTTTATCCCAAAGCTTCTTAAACTCATCATCAAGATATACCATTTTATTTATTTTTAAAGTTTTTCGATTATTCCGATTAACAACATGCTCGGAAAAGAGATAGCTTTGAACGATATCAATCACCTGGTGCTTTACATCTTGAAATTCCGGGCTAAGTATCACTTCAAAATACTTATCCGAAGGATTAAATTTAGGTTGGATTTTACCGTCTTCATCAATATGCCCCTGCTGTTTTAATTCTTCCCAGATCTTTTTCGATTTTTCGTCCCCTAAAGTCGTTTCTTGATCATCAATAACTTGTATAATTTTTGCAAAGGCATTTTTACTCACCGCCCCAAAGTGGACATTAAAGTCTTCCTCTATCTCGGTCTGAAGCTTCCTGGCAAAATCCTCATAACTTTCATTGGCAATAACCGTAAGACGATTAATCGTCTCATCGAATATCCGCTCTCCTTGCTGATTAACTGGCAACCTGAGTCCCCGCCCAATCTCCTGTCTCTTTTTCATTTCTGACTTTGTTTCATTGAGTGTGCATATCTGAAACACATTGGGATTATCCCACCCCTCTCGTAAAGCAGAATGGCTAAAAATAAAACGTAGCGGCTCATCCAAAGACAGCAATTGTTCCTTGTTTTTCATAATTTTATTGTAAACATCTTCATCTGCTAGAGTAGTACCTGAAGTATCCTTCAAAATGCCCTTTTTATCAGCAGCAAAATAGCCATCGTGAAGCTTTTCAAGTGGAAATTTTAACAAATCCTTATAACGTGGTTTTTGGATTAACTCATTAAAATACTCCTCAAACCACAAAGCTATTTTCCCTTTTACCGGATTACCTTGCTCATCATAAGAGCGGTAATTGGCAACTCTATCAATAAAAAATAACGAAAGAACCTTAATTCCCTTATCCTTAACCTTTAACTCCTTCTCCAGGTGTTCTTGAATGGCGTTTTTAACTTGAATTTTCATGATATCATCAGTCAAACCACCTTGAGTTTGTCCTAGAGCAAGGGTCTTACCGTTGGCAAATGAAATATATTCGTTACCCGGTTCGGCATTAATCTCATTAATGATATAACTATTTCGATAATTTTCCCGCTCATTTGACCTGACAAATAAATCATCTCCTGATCTAACTGTTACATTCTTAAGTTTCGGACCGCTTGACGAATCCACATGTATAGAAAGTTTTGCCCTGATCCCGTTTTGATTATCAACCGCTTTAAATTGAATAAAAGGTTGGTTAAAATATTCTTCGCTCAAAACAGATGCAACCTCAATTCGTTTTACCAAGCGCATATCATAGGCCTTAATAGGATCAAGTTTATAAAGCAGATTGTAAGGATTTCTATGTGTAGCAGAATAACGCATGGTACAAAGTGGATTTAAGGTTTCCATAGCCTCTTTTGCCTTTGGGGTATTATCAACGCTTTGAGGCTCATCTATAATGACTATCGGGTGCGTTGCCTGGATAAACTCAATAGGTTTTCTCCCTGATAATTTATCACTTTCTCTGTGGATAATATTGCTCTTTTTTTCTTCATCCTTATCTTCTAAAGTTTTCCTGAACGCATCGATATTTATCACCATTATTTGAATATGGTTGCTGGCAGCAAACTGACGCACTTGATTAATTTTTTTTGAATCGTAGACAAAATAATCATAGGAAACATTATTATAAAGATGCAGAAAATGCTCTTTGGTAATTTCGAGGTTTTTTAAGACACCTTCTCTAATCGCCACACTGGGAACAACAATGACAAATTTTTTAAAACCGTATTTTTTATAGAGCTCAAAAATAGTACGGAGATATACATACGTTTTTCCGGTACCCGTCTCCATTTCTATGGAAAAATGCCTGCCTTGAAATGAAGAAACCTTTTCAAGGTCATTATGCTCCTGGACTAAATGTATATTCTTTAACAAAGCAGCTTCATCTAAGATAAGGTTGTTCCCTATCCCTAATTCAGTCTGGAAAATCCAGTCCAACCTTTTAAAACCTATTTCAAGATCACCTTCTGACAAAGGCTGGCCGTAAAATACTTCAGCCATTGCGTTTACCGCATCTATTTGAAATTGTAAATTTGGGTCAAATTTTAGTCTCATCATTACGCGTCCTTTGTGTGTCATAGAATATAAGCAATTCTCTTTGTGTATCATATAACATCTTTTATGATACACAAAAAAGCTTGCTTATATTTTAATATGCACTATAATCTATTCGATAATTTTTATTAACTTATTAAATATCAATATGTTAGCTTTACTTCCAGCACCCTGTCGTAAGATAGATACAATTTCTTCCTTCTCTAGTAAATGCAAGATACGAATCGCACTTGGTTTTGGAATGCCCGATTCTCGTATAAAATCTGTTGTGCTAAATATGGGATGGGTAAAAAGGGCGTCAAGGATTTTTGCTACATACTGAGAATGAGTAACGGATTGAATGCGCTCCTTTTTTTGATTATATAGCTCAAGTATTGCCTTTGCCTTCCGGGAATTCGCTTTTGCCTGTTCAGAAATTACTTTTAAAAAGAATTCTATCCACTCCTCCCACTTCTTTGCATCAGTAATTGTCTTAAGCCGGTCATAATATTCATCTCGATGAGACTCTAAATATTCACTTATATAAAAAATCGGTGAATTGAGTAATTTCTTTTCAAATAAAAAGAGCGGTATCAAAATCCTACCAACCCTGCCATTTCCATCAACAAAAGGATGAATAATCTCAAACTGGGCGTGAATGATAGCAAGCTGTACTAGAAAGTCTTTTTCTTTAAAGTGTATGTATTTTTCAAAATTAGAAAGACATTCTATAAGCTTCATCGGTTCAGGAGGTACATAATCAGCCTGGTCCATAGACATTCCCGGCTTCCCAATCCAATTCTGAACAGCCCTAAATTTTCCACGTCCCTTATCCCTTCCCCGAACGCTATCCAGCAAAATACTATGAACCTGCTTAATCATATTAAGAGTAATCGGCTTTATAGTAAGCCAATCCATAGCAAACAAGATGGATTTACGATAGTTAATAATTTCCTGGATGTCTTTTTCGCGCTCAGTTTCAATGTTTGCCCTTGCTACGGCTTCAAACTCCAGAACCTCTTCAAGCGTTGCCTGCGTTCCCTCAATCCGTGAAGATAAAACAGCTTCCTTGGTAGTTAATGGAGACAGTAAAATATGCGGATTAACAATTCCCTGCACTATGCCATCATAGCGCGCAAGCTCGGAATTTGCCGGTCCAATCAGATGAATAAATCTCATCCAATCCAATTTTTCTAATGGTAAAAAATCAGGTATATATGGCTTCATTTTTCCTCCTTATCTCACACCGTTCTAAAATCATCAACGCCTTTTGACTTCATAATCTGCACGGCGTTGGTTTTGAGCTGATCATTATTGGAAAAACCTCGATCCAGGCAAATAACCCTGCTTGGCTGTTTTTCTGCCATCGCTTTTATAAGCTCTTTGGTAAGCTCTTTTTCAAGGCAGATAAGCATAGCGCCGCCTTCTATGGAATAAACAGCTTTTCCTGCCAGCTTAATCTTTTCAATCTTCGTGGTCAAATTAAACCCGGCTTTAAGAAGAATCTCATACAAAATATCATCCTGGCTCGCTTTGTAGCTAATATGATCGATATGAAGTTCTAATTGTTTTTCAATAGATGCCTTATCCGGTGAAATTTGTTCCGTGCCCCAGATCTTAAAATTAGACTTATCGAGTTTAAAAACCTTAAAACCTAAATCCATTTTATTATTCTTAAACAAGGTTTGTTCTGTTTCTTTTTTAATTTTTTTTATTACGCGTCGGATCCGCTCTTTGCCAATATCGGCGATAGTTTTATAACCTGCTTTGTAAGCTTCGGAATTTTCGTTGCAAATTTCGGGAAGTTGAACCATGATAAATTTACGATTACCGCCGTCTTCTTTGTTTAGGTCAATAACCGCGTGTGCAGTTGAAGAAGAACCAGCAAAAAAATCAAGAATTATGTCATTGAAACCAGCCCCCGCCTTTACAAAATGCTTGATCAATTCAACTGGTTTAGGGAATTCCATTATCTTTTTATCAAATATTTTCTCTAATTCAGCTGTTCCTCTACGAGATGTAAATTCAACCCCACTAATCAGAGACCTTATAAGTTTTTCAGTAGTCCGCATTTTTTGAACAATTCTATATTCACCATCTCCTGTCATATATCCGATTATTTCTTTATTTAGCTCACTTTGCGCTTTATCTCTCCCCCATCTCCATACGAATTGGACCTTGTTTTTTTGTGACAAAGGCGGTAATATTTCAATGCCATCAATTGATTTGTCCAGACTTATTTCAAAAAAGTTATCACCAATTTCGCTAACTTTCTTTTTAGACAAAAGATAAAAAGGGTAAAAAAGATTGGGACGGTTATCTTTGGAAAATGCTTCGTTACTATTGTAAAGCGGATGCACATTAAATTCGCCAACGGAATCTTTATATCTAAACGTTTTTTCTTTATCTGTAATCAAATTCGTCTCAGTAGAGTTAATACTTTTAGCATAGAAAAGGCAATATTCATGCATTTTCCCGATGTGCCCATAATCTCGTGCATTTGGAGTTGTATTGATTGTAAAACATCCTATAAAATTTTCCTCACCGAATATTTCATTCATAATGGCACGAAAACTATGCGCTTCATTGTCATCTATACTAATAAAAATTACACCGTCATCACGCAGCAAATTCTTTGCTAAGAACACCCGTGGATACATCATATTAAGCCATTTACTATGGAACCTTCCTTCTGTATCCGTATTAGTAGAAAATTTTTTGCCCTCAGCATCAACCTGACCAGTATATTGTAAATAGGTGGTCAGGTTCTCTTTATAATCATCGGGATAAATAAAATCATTACCGGTATTATAAGGTGGGTCGATGTATATCATTTTAACTTTTCCATAATAGGACTTTTGAAGAAGTTTTAATACTTCAAGATTATCTCCTTCGATAAATAGGTTCTCGGTATTATCAAAGTTGACAGACTCTTCTCGGCAAGGTTTTAATGTTCCAATGCTTGAACTCTGAATAATCTTAAAACAATCGGCTTTGCCCGGCCAGGTCATCCCGTACCGTTCTTTCCCCACTTCAATTGCCTTACCCAAAGTAAGTTTTAATTTCTCAAAATCGATCTTGTCTTCAGTAAAAACTTCCGGAAATAACTTGCGTAACTTTTCTTTTTGTTCTTCAATAATACTCATTGACCGTAAATCAATTTTTTTTATTTTTGACATATTCTTCTCCTTAAACTATTGTGCCAGGATAGATTTTTTGTCACACTTCAAGAATATATATTTACCTTATTGAATCGCCAGCAGGGAGCAAAAAATAAATCTTCTTTAATTTTTCTATATCCTTTTTATAATACGACAAAAGGCTTATAAAATCCTTCTTTTTTTCAAAATATATTTCAAACTTCCCAGTATGTAGTTCTTGTTTTTTACTGATAAATCAAGGAATATCAGGAGAAGCAGGTTAGTATTGAGATAATAAATAAGCAATGAATTTATTTATTTTGAATTTTAATTCTAATACCTTATAATAATTAATGTTTGCACTTTAAAAATAAGGTATTTGAATATTGAAAAAAGATAACGAAGCATTAATCCGCACTAAGGCTTGTAGTATTTATGAAAAACACTATTCTAATCAACCTGACATTGCACCAACCGGTAAAATATACGATAAAGAAACGATCATCCAAGAAATTTCTTTTATCCTAAAAAGAACCTTGATCACCCCGAGAAGGAAAAGGTATTTAGAACTGAAATTTCCTTTATCTGCCAGGGATACTTTTGGAGCCGTTTCCAACATCTTCTTCTCCCCCAACTTCGAAGATTCACTGAACTACCTCTCCCCCCATTATGCCCTAAATTTTTTTAAAAACAAATATGTGCTTATGCCAAAGAACATCAAATGCTTCAAAGGACTTATGGAATTATCCCCTATTTTACCCTAAAGGAAATAGCTTATTTAATGAAAGCTTTTTCAATGTATCTTGAAGACAATACCAGGTCTTTAATTAAAACCGGCTGGCCGGAATATAATCTCACGGAAAGTGTATGGCTGTTTTGCAAATTGGCGCCAAATTATCCCATTAATCTACCTAAATATATCAAAAATTACCATCGAATCAAAAATCCCCGCCATGATCCTTATTTCTTCGTAAAGAAATGTTTCTTTCATAAAAACAAACAATTCCCAAAATATAATAGCCAACCATGCATTTTGAGAAAAACATTGACATTCAGAGAGCTTGCCTATATCGAAGAAATGAGGGATAAATTCCTGGATATAAAAAAAGCTGTGTTACATGAAATTACACAGCATCTTTTTTTAGAATCAATTGATAAAGACGACTGGCTTTTGAACTGCTTAGAACTTCTTTTTAGCAAGTTCTCCAGGAAAGATCTTGAAATGATAGAGATCATCGATAAAAAATATAACCAAATAAAAATATTCAATTATCCCTTAAACGGAGGATTGAATAATTTAGTCGAAATGATCATTTTTTGCTATGAAGAAAGCAAATTCGGGAAAATGAATCTTGAAAAGAATACGATGAAATCACTTATCAAAGGATCAAAATTTGCCTGGCAGAAAAATATCATTTCTTATTATCAGCTGGCTCAATTTAACGAAGATACCTACGAAATGAAACGATTTAAATTTATGAAGAATCAGTTAAGTAATGATCTTTTTCAATGAGTGGTAACAGAAAACCCTTTTTCTTTGATGCCCTTCCTAATGTTTTGATAAACTCATCTTTATTTTCGTGAATCATTGATTATAACTCTCCATTTTTTATTCAGTGTGCCTTTACGCGAACTGCTAAGAGAACCAATAGATGTCTTTCTATGCTTTTTAGGAGAGGCTTCAAAATATTTTCAGGAACTCCGGCATCATCAAGTATCAACCCAATACGCTTTCTGGTCTTAATATTGGGAAAGCAAACTGCATATTCAACCAGTTTTTTTATATTACATTTATTATTTTTTACAATTTCTGTAAATATCTTGGAAGCGTTGATAATACCTCCAACAGGTTTCTTAAAATAAATAAGGTCTATTAGCGTCCTCTCTTTTGAACTGATGTTTATTTCTTCATCTTTTATCCTTATTTTTTCTATTCCATAGATACGATTTTCCTTTATCTTGATAAATCTATAAGACAAACCGCAAATTATCTTTTCCATACGCTTGGTGGTATTTAGAACGTACACGGTTTGAAAAAGCTGCTCGATAAATCCATAATAGTTAAACATGGTCGAATATCCAACATAGTAGTTTTTCTTCGGAAAGAAAAATGGCGGGATAAGTAACTCATCTACACCCATTCCTTCTGGACCTGCTTCAAGAGGAGAAAAAACATACACACCTGGTTTTATTAATGAAAGTATTTTTTTCTTTTTGAGCCTAAAAACAATTTGTTTTCTATCCTCCGGTGAAAGATTAAACATTTGATCCATTTCTTTCGCCTTAACAATAGCCTTTTTTTCATAGGTCAAACGAGCCACAATATTCGTCTCTATCGGTCCTAAAATCTTATATGTATTTTTAGTATTCATAGGTTATCTCCCAAATAACTTACGGAACTCTTTTTTACATTGATATTTTATCGCAATAATCGGTAATGTCAAAATAAAGAATAAGGATAAGAGCTAGTTTTAACATTTAACATGACTTTCGCAACAGCAGAGAGATGAGAAAGGTCTGATGAATCAGACCCCTACCTTTGAGATTGTCGTGACGCTATGCTCCAATGAGGGGGAGGTAATGAGATTGCTTAGTCGCTTTATTCTTCGCAAAGACAGGGAGAAAAGTTTTTTTAAAATATTTGTTGCAATGGGAAAAGAAGTGGGGTAAAATAGACTTACGAATTTTTGTTCGCACCTGCTTATTTAGATATATTTTTAATAAATGATTAGAAAGGAAGGAAGTAAATTGTTCAAAAAACCGATGAAGATGAGAGATTTAGAAGTTTGGGGAGTCCCCTCCTATATTGTGGATATCTGGGAGAAGAGTTATTCTCCTTACCTGCTGACGGTGCAGGAGAAAGCGGTCAGATATTATGGGGTGCTGGAAGGGCGAGGGGTAGAGAGAAATCAGAATCTTTTGGTGATTGCGCCGACTTCTTCGGGGAAGACCTTCATCGGGGAGATGGCGGCTATTTCACAGGTTATCCATAAAAAGAAAATCCTCTATTTAGTCCCTTTAAAAACCCTGGCGGAAGAAAAATACCGGCATTTTAAAAGACTATATAGCCACTGCGGAATCGATATCACCACCTCTTCCCGTGACCGCAAAGAAGAGGATAAAAAGATTAGCCGGGGACAATTTCAGGTCGCCATCATGGTCTATGAAAAATTTAATTATTTTCTCTTAAAGTATCCCTCCTTCCTAAGCAGGGTTTCTTTAGTAGTCATCGATGAACTGCAGCTAATCAATGATCCGGAAAGAGGTCCCCTTTTGGAGGAGATGCTGGTTCATTTACAAAAACGGGAGCAAAAGATCAAAATCATTTCTCTCTCGGCTTTCTTAGAAAATCAAGAAGCTTTTTTAAGCTGGTTTCCTTCCCGGCTGCTCACCTCCTACCAACGTCCGGTAGAGCTGCGCAAGGGAATCGTGAGAGAAGGAGTCTTTAAATACATTACTCATAATGAAAAGAAGTTCGGGGAAGAAGTATTCTTCCCTCCCCAGGCGGTATCCGATAATTGCCAGAAAGATTATGTCCTGGAGACAGTCCGTTATTTTATTTTACATCATGAACCTACCCTCCTCTTCTTTCCCACTAAATCAGAAAGTAAAAAGTGGGCTGAGTGGCTAGCCGATAGACTGGAATGCCCTCCTGCCAAATCAGCCATAGAGGAGCTTAACCAGATGGAGGAGACTCTATCCCGGGATATTCTGCTCCCTCTTCTGGAAAAAGGGATGGCTTATCATAATGCTGACCTTTCCTGGGAAGAAAGAAATTTAGTAGAAAATTATCTACGCCAGGGAGAAATAAAAGTCATCTGTGCTACAACCACTTTGGCAATGGGAATTAACCTTCCTTTCAAGAATGTCATTCTCTCTATGGATAAGATAGAAAATATTAACGGAGATAGTAAGGAGGTCCAGCTGACCAGTCTTAGTTTTACCGATATAGAAAATATGGGTGGAAGAGCAGGAAGGTTAAATAGCGGAAGAGAGGAAGAATTCGGAAGGGTCATTTTTTTGGCCCATTCCCTGCTTTCGGAGACTATTTATCAAAACCTCTATTTTAATTTTCTACGGGATACCCAGGCAGAGGATAATAAAATAAGGGGACAGGTAGCAGAGGAAATAATACCCTATCCCAATGCCCTTGCCGGAGCAGGTCCTAAAAAGAAGGAAAGGGATTTGACTACTCTCTTACTTCGACTAATGGTAAATGGTAAAGATAATATGGCTGCCCTATTGGATCAGCCAACTGGTTATTGGCAATGGGTGCTGGATAAAAAAAGAATTAAGGAAGGAATTGAAGATGCCCTGCAGAATTTAAAAGATAATCAGTTGGTGATAGAAGATGCGAAAGGCAGATTAGCTCCTACTCCTACCGGCCTCCTGATCACCGCTAAAGGGATTAAAGTGGCTACCTATCTTTATTTTTTATCCTGGATAGAGAAATCTATTCAAGGCGAAATAAGTGATCTGGAGATTATCCTCACCTTAACGGAAAGTGAAGACGGCAAATCCCTGCCTATTCCTTATCCTCAATTCTACCGAAAGGGTTATCGGGTAGACCGCTATAATTATACTGACTGGCAGGAAATCTACCGTAATAAGCTGCTGGCTTTAATCTTTAATTTAGGAGAAGAAGGTAAGGAGATTTATCAGGGGGAATTTGGCCTGATCAAAGGGAAAACTACCCTGGAAGATTATCTGGCCTTTAAAAAGACGCTCCTCTTATATGATTGGATCGGAGAAAGAGAAAGCAAGAGTATTGAACAGGAGTACAGTCTTTACCGGGGTACGATAGAGAGACTGGGAGAAGGATTTTCCTGGCTGGCCGATAGCCTGGCGGCCATTGCCGAAGATAGCGGCTGGAGCAAGGGTCGAGAAAAAGATGTAAAGAAGATCAGGCTTTTATCTGAACGGATGGTAGAAGGGGTGGAAGAAGAAGGTTTAAGCTTGGCGCGATTACATATCCCCGGATTAACCCGGTATTATATTGAAAGGTTGGTAAAAGAAGGATATGAAAATGAGGATTGTTTGAAAGAAATAGGAGAGGAAGAGCTGAGTAAGGTACTGCCAGAGAGATTAGTAAATAGGATTAAGAGCAGGATAAAAGAAGAAAAAGAAAATGAAGAAGCGAAAAAACAAAAGGTAAAGGCTAATAATTCTAATAAGGCGACTGCTAACAATTCTAATGCTGAAACTGAAAGTGAGCACCCAAAACTGACCACGGCGGCCACTGCTAAAGAGTTGAAAACCGAAACCGCTGAGCGAAAACCGGCAGCTATTTTAGAGATCGACCAACACCGCCCGGATAGAATTATCTTTGAGGGGAAAGAGATAAGAGTTACAGCAATAGAATTTTCCTTAATCTACCTTTTAGCCCAAAATAGAGGAAAAATACTCACCTATAATGACCTTTTAGATACAATATGGAAAGAAAATGAGGATGCCACTTACGTTCAGATAACCTGTCATTTATATAGAATAAGAAGAGGCATTCTAAAAATTATTGGTAAAAATAAAAAGAATAATAAAAGGGTCAAAGATATTTTAAAAGTAATTTCTCGAAGAGGAATTATGTTGAATTTAGAAGAAGATAAATTAAAAATAAATTAAGACAAAAACCATCATAATTTTTTAAAAATATAATATTTTTATCTTGATTAAAATCCAGATAACCATTGTGTTGTCTGGATTTTTTTTATTCTTTCTTACCTTAAAAAATATAAACAGAAAATAAACAAATAATAAACAGAAAAGTTATTACAAGAAAAAATATTTATGTTGTAATTATAAAGGTCGGCCGACCTGAGGGGACAGGCAACTTTTAATAAAAAGTAGCCTGGGTAAAACGGGGACAGGCAACTTTTATTAAAAAGCAGCCAGTCCCCTCCCGGCGGGGCGGATGAATCCGCCCCCTACAAAAGACTTGAAACTAAAACACTTACTTTTAAGACTTACGACTTTTATCAATGAAGGAAGAACAATAGATGGAAAAAGAAAAACAAAATGAGCAATATGAACCAAATAATTATAGTTTTACTATGGTGCCTGATTATTTTTTCAGAAAGTTGATCAAGGTGATGGGAGCACTACCTAGTATAGTCTATCTTTCTCTTTTGTCTTATTGTCACAAGAATAAAGATATTGCCTGGCCATCTTTAAATACCATGAGCCAAGAGACGGGACTGGCAAAAACTACCATAATTAGAAATTTAAATATTTTGCTTAAACAAAATTTCATTAAAAATATCGCCAAGGATAAATCCTCTAAAAATTACTATTATCATAATGTCTATCAAATCACTCCTCCAGAGAAGATCCTTTTATCCTTTTTTTCAGGTATTAAAAATAATGCCGGTGGTAGTGTAGCGATACCACCAGAGTTCCAGAACCCTACCGACAGTGGTAGCGTAACGATATCTCGGGTAGTAGCGGAACGCTACCCTAATAATAACAATCCTAACCATAACCATATAACAACAACAAACAGAGGAAAAGATGCTGTTGCTGCTAAATTTAAAAAAATAAAAGAGAAAGGAGAAGAAAGAACGATGGTGATAAGACAACGGTTGGTTAAATTAGATTTTAAGAGGGAATTCATTGAGGGGATACTGAAAGACTTTTCGATCAAGAAGATTGAGGAGAAATTAGATTTGCTGATGGAGCGGAGGAATATCCAGAAACCTGCCGCTTGGCTGGTAGCAGCCCTTAAGAACGATTACCGGGATGGACAACCAGAGGATATTCCTATCCAAGTCTCATCCATTTCTGAAGGTAGGGGCTCGCTTCATCGAGCCCCTAATAAGGAAAGGGGACGGATAAATCCCCCTACAAAGACAAAGACCAGCTCCAAAGATAATGAGAAAATCCTTTCCAGTGAAGAAGCAAGAAGACGCTTCCACCTTTTAAGGCAAAAACTAAGTAAAACGGGGACATAAAACGGGGACAGGCAACTTTTTACCTAAGGGGACAGGCAACTTTTAGTAAAAAGTAGCCAGTCCCCTTAGGTGTCAAAAATTAAAAAATATAGATTGAAAACTATTTTAAAAAAGGAGATTCAAATGTCCGAATTATCAGAGTTAATCGCTCGCGCCAAGCAGAGAGACGTAGAAGCCATGGAAGAATTATTCCATCAATTTAAACCCTTGTTAAAATCAAGAGCCAAAAGATACGCCCGCATGGGATTAGAATATGAGGATGTCTTCCAGCAAGGGGCACTGCTCTTTATTATCGGTGTTTATGAACACCAAAAAGAAAGAGAGAGATCCCCTACTGCCTTTTCCGGCTATATCAAAAAGAGGCTCGACTGGGGATTATGGGTCTATTATCGCAAGCAGGTAAAACGGGGACAGGCAACTTTTATTAAAAAGTAGTCTTAAAACGGGGACAGGCAACTTTTATTAAAAAGTAGTCTTAAAACGGGGACAGGCAACTTTT
>DSEL01000058.1 GCA_011056645.1 Candidatus Atribacteria bacterium | reverse complement strand
TCACCTATCTGTGATAAAATATAATATACTCTGGTTTCCAATAAAATTTATAAAATAATGGAGGTTTATATGAAAATTTTAGTATGTATGGATGGATCGAAGCACAGTCAAAAAGCTCTGGAAGAAGCTTCTATAATCGCTAAAGGATGCAATGTTGATGAAGTTGCTATAATACATGTCTATGAAAGAGATATACCCCTGATATCATTTAGCATTACACCTGAACAAATGGTAAGCATTAGAAAGGTGATGGAAAAGCATCAAGATGAAAGAAAAAAGATGTTGTCAGAAGCTTTAAAATTTTTTGAAGAGAAAAATATAAAGGCACGTACAATTTTAAAGGAAGGACATCCCGCGGATACCATCATAAATACGGCTCACGATGAAGGATACGACATGATCATTATCGGCAGCAGAGGTGTAAGCGGTTTACAAAAATTATTCCTTGGAAGTGTAAGTAATGCTGTAATTCATGAAGCAAGAAATTGTAGCGTACTTGTAGTGAAGTAAGCTAGCCCTCAAGTAAAGGAATATCAAAAAATGTTATGCCCTTCCCCCTAATTCACCTAAACTTGTTGATGGAGCATCTTTAACTTTAATAAAATACCTATTATTTTTACGTTCGATCTCAATCTTGATTATATCAAAATCATCTGGAAGTAACCTTATGTGAGCTATATTTTTCCTTGGCACAAGCAATATCCTTAGCCCATCATCAATATCAACTGGATTAACTTGTCCATATATAACAATAATTCCTTTTCCTTCGACCTTTATCCAGTTTTCTGTAAACTCTAAAACTTTTCCGATAAAAACCCACAAAGACTGTTCAGGAAAGTTTCTTTTAAATCTTATTTTTACAATATTTGAAACTATCATATGATTCCCCCCTTTGTTTATACTAATTTACTTATACGATAAACTTTTTAAAAATCCTTCAACTTGATGGCTAAAGGGCTGGGAATGGCCAGACTCCCCGGACAGAACGAGTTTCGCAACTTCTGCATGAGAGATGAGGCTAAAAAAGTATATCGGAAATTAGAAGAAGTGATTGTTATTTATTAAGAATTAAATTAAAAATTTAATTAAAATTTATCTCAAGGTAATCTGAGCTTCTTTGCTTATATTACTCTAATACTTGTAATAATTAACTTTCTATAAATTTACAAATATAGCTACTCTTTCAGCCCGTCTTTATCAATTTACTAATCGCTTAGTTTTTCAATAAACTAATACAATAAAAATATATAAATAACTTTCTGAAGATCAAAATGCATTACCTTTTTCTTTGATTAAAGAACTTTCTTGGCCTGACTGCGACTCCAGTAAAGAAGAGCGGATAGGATCAAAAGAAGACAGGTTGGTATTGCAATAAACCAGGTTGCTCCATCATATTCACGCACAATCCAACTGTATAGTAATCCTAAACCAGAGAGTAAATGTGCCAAGGCTAAGGATGTCACAAAAATATTCTGCTTCTCAGGTTTACCAAAAACCATGAGAGTACCAATCGCCCAGGCAATAAGAACCCCTCCTGGCCAACGTAGCCAGCTAGCTTCAACGAGGCTACCTCCAGATAACTTGACTAAGGTATTAGGAATAAGTAAAAAACCAAGTCCGTAAACTAATGACACAATTGCAGCCAATATCAAAGCAAATTTCAACATTTTAACATCATCGTTCTGGGCTATGATATATTACCTCCTTTTTACTATTAATAGACGGGCTGAAAGAAAGTTAATCATTTATCTCATTTAAATCCAGCTGTTTTATAAAATTAATTAATAAGACTTTAAGTATGTTTCGATGTTAAATTTTTTTAAAAAATAAGATTTAAATATTCGATTAATCTTCTAAATGTTATATACTACAAATTCTTGATAAATCCTTCTTTTTTCGTAAAATATTTAAAAATAAAAAAGCCCTTCAGCAAAGGCCAAAGGGCTGGGAATGGTCTGGCTCCCCCTATTGGACGTGTTCAGAACTTTTAAGGGGAATATTACAACTGAATGGGTGGAGTGACCGAAGGGAACGGAATCGGGTAAACGCTTTATATACCGTTAATTCCGCTACGTTAGCCGTCAGCACGGATGCTGGCGGGGCTTTTTATATTTTCTTTCCAATATAAAATACATACCCATAATATTCTTTATACTTATTATAAAGTTCAGCTCCATGCTTTTCGTATTTTACAAATTCTTCGACAGATTTATTACCTTTGTATTTATCCAAAAATATTTTTTGTGCTGTTATTTCCGGTTTAAAGAAATTTTCAGTCCAGCAAACCTCAGGCAATATGAATGATGCCATAACAACATAGCCTGCTTTTTGCATTTGAGCAATTTTAGTTGGAATGGTGTCTATTTCAGGATATGCTTCATTCCAAAAATCAAATATTTCTTTTGGCTGTTCTTCTGTAAACCATGATGCTTCAGTAACAGCAACATAGCCACCTTTTTTCAAAAACTTATTCCAATAATTCATACCTTTTTCAAAACCAATATTATATATTGCTCCTTCACTCCAAATAAGGTCTAATTCATTTAATTGAAAATCAAGTTTATCCATTGAACCAATAACGCCTTTAACTCTGCTTTGAAGGTTCAATTTTTGGGCATTGTCATTTAGTTTGTCGATAAAACCAGGGAATAAATCAATGGCTGTAATATTCCCTGGAATGTTTTGAGCCAAAACTATAGTTTGACCTCCAGTACCACAACCAAGATCAACAATGTTTGATTTTTCGTGTATATTATCAATAAAGTCCAATGCTTTTATTGTTGCTTCCTGGCTTCCTGGGCCTTGACGATCCATACTGGAAAAGTATTCGCAAATTAATGCAATATCAAAATCGTGAATATTATACTCTTTATCGCTCATTTTGTGTTCCTCCAAGAACTTCGTTATGCTATAATTTATTATTTTATACAATATACTTTTACAGTGACATGACTGTCACCGTTATAATTCCCTCCGAAATATTAGGAATTAATGGCATATAACTTGTTTATATCCGAACTCAGGCTTTTTTAGTTTATACTTTTAATAGAATTTGTCAACATTTTGTTTGAGTCCAATACATTTGCACCATTTCCGCATCTCTGTTATTTAACTTACTACAATATTCTATCGGAGTCAAAAGATTCAAGCTCCTATGAGGTCGATAGAAGTTATACTCGATGAGACAATCATAGAGTATTTCATTAATTTTGCTTACACTGGTTTCCTCATAAAACCTATCTAGATATTCGCTCTGGACCGTACCATTGACCCTTTCCACAAAGGCATTCATCTTGGGAGACTTGGGATAATTGTAAACCAAAGTCATCTTTCTTTTCTCTACCTCTTGGGCAAAATGCTTTTCCCACTCTGATCCATTATCTATCTGTAGATATTTGATTTTATAGTTGTGTAAGTAAGTTAGCCTGAAGAGAAAATCTCGAGCATTCAAACTGGTAGCTCTTTGATAAGCTCTCACATAATAAAGCCTGGATAAGGGATCTACCGCAGAGAAGAGAAAGACTTTTGTAAACCTTAAGTTTAATTCTATAGTATCAATCTGCAGCCATTCGGAGATCATTCCTTTCATATCTTTTTTTACCTGGGCTAACCTGGTTCTCTTCTTCTTTAAAGTCTTTATTCTTTTGGTTGGTATCTTTACCTTGGGGAGAACAGACCTATATTGTGTTAGGATTCTGCTTACTGAGGAAACTGAAATATTTATATGGCAATCTCTTTCTAATATTCTTTTAATCTTCTCTTTACCAAAGTAAGGATATTTCCTTCTTATTTGACAGACCTGCATCTCTACTTGATGATCCCT
>DSEL01000057.1 GCA_011056645.1 Candidatus Atribacteria bacterium | reverse complement strand
TAAAATTACAATTGTATTATTTATTGAATACCCGATAATAGTCATTACTGCTGCTATTATCGAAATAGTTATTTCCTTCTGTAATAAAGAAAAGATACCCAAAACAATTAAGCAGTCATGGCAAAGCGCTAATATTGAAATAATGGAAAATTTGAATTCAAATCTAACAGTAATATATAGGATGATTCCTATAAAAGCAAAAAGCAAAGCATAAAAAGCTAATTTTTTTAGATTTTCTCCAATAACCGGTCCGACTGTTTCTACACGCAATACCTTCAAATCGGTTAACTTTTCTTTAAAAGCGTTCAATATTTCCATTCTTTGATCTGAGCTAATTTTTCCTACCCGTATTACAAATTCGTTATCTGATAATTTTTGAATAGTGCTTTGACTTAAATTAAATTCTCCTAACACATTTCGAACCTCTGCGGTGGTAACTGGTTTATCGAATCTTATTTGGACTAAAGTTCCTCCTGCAAAATCGATTCCAAAATTAAATCCTTGAAAAATAATTGATATTAAACCGACCAGGATAATCACTACAGAGATAAGATATGCTATTTTTCTATTTTTAATAAAATTGAATTCCTTTTTCCCGATTAGATCCATTAGATATTATCCTCCTTAATTAGGTCTATAATAAAGCTTTAGAATTAAACTTAACAGCTACTACTTCTAAAATAATCTTAGTTACTACAATTGCGGTAAACATACTGGCTAAAATACCTATACTCAAAGTAACTGCGAATCCTTTAATGAAACCTGAACCAAAATAAAATAAGGCAAGAGCTGCAATTAAAGTCGTGACATTGGCATCAAATATGGTACGGAAAGCTTTATTGAATCCCGCATCAATAGAAGCTCGAAAAGTTTTTTCCAATTTTAATTCTTCTTTTATTCTTTCAAAGATCAGGATATTGGCATCTACTGCCATGCCAATCGTAAGAATCATTCCTGCTATCCCGGGTAAAGTCAAAGTCGCCTTTAACCCCGCCAAAGCTCCCACAATTAGTATCATGCATACTACCAAAGCAAAATCTGCTATTAACCCAAACCCCTTATAATAGATCAACATAAATATTAATATCAGTATTAATCCTACTATCCCGGCCTTTATCCCCTTGGAGATGGAATCTCTTCCTAAGGTTGGTCCGATTGATCTATTTTCCAAAATTTCCACTTTTACCGGTAGAGCTCCCGCCCGTAAAAGGATAGCTAAATGTTTGGCACTATCTACAGTAAATTTTCCTGTAATTTGGGCTTTTCCATCGAGAATGGGTTCCTGGACTACAGGAGCGGAAATTTCTTTTCCATCTAAAGTAATAGCCAAAGTTTTCCCTACATTGCTTTTAGTTGCATCTCCAAATTCTTTAGCGCCAATTTTGTCAAATTCGATTAAAACAATAGATCGACTAAATTGATCAAAGGATGATTTAGCATTAATTAAATGAGCTCCGGTTAACTGAGTTTCTCCTTCTTCGTCTTTAAATTCCAAAAGAGCAGTTTTGCCAATTAAATCTACGGCTGCCTCAGGATCTTCCACGCCGGGTAACTGAACCAAGATACGGGTTGGGCCTTGCCTCTGAATTACCGGTTCTGAAACTCCTAATTGATCAATACGGTTTCTTATTATCTCTAATACTCTGTTAACCATATCGTTATCTACTGGTGCATTAGGAGTATCAACACATTCCAAGATAACATGAGAACCTCCTTGTAAATCTAAGCCTAAATTTATCTTCTCAGTTAGAGGAAATGATAAAAAAATTGCAATAAAAATTACTACAAAGACGCTGGCAACCCTTAAGGTTTTAGTCCAATTCATATAAAAATCCTCTCTTTCTAATTTTTCTTACCTTTTCATTTTTGCAACGCATTATCTTAAAAATCTTTAACCTCATTATTATAGTATTATAGTATTTTCTTTGTCAACGAGAATACTCAATATAAACATTCTTCATCTAAGGTACTAAAATTTACAGGCAGGTATAAATAAATACCTGCCTGTAAATTATTATCACCATTTTTATCTCTATATTTTATTTCCCTTTAAAAAATACTTTGTGGTATTATTTTTCTCTTTTTACCCCAATGGCATTTCGTGTAGTATTTATCACTACATCTTTAGCAACCTCCAGGGTTAAAGTATCGCCTTTGATATCTTTGATTATACCATAGATACCCCCAATAGTAATCACTTTATCTCCCTTTTGCATACTATCCAGCATTAATTTATGTTTTTTTTGTTTTTGTTGCTGAGGGCGAATTAGGATAAAATAAAATATTCCAAATATAATAATTAAAGGTAAAAATTGTTGAAGAGCTTCCATTTTTATAATCACGCCTTTCTTTTTAATTTTAAAAAATATCTTTTAAATTATACATAATTTTTTTTTATTTAGCAAGTTTTTTATATCTTCTGAATTAAGGATACTTACTCCTCGCTTCTTTTCTTGAATATTCAATTCAAAAAATTATTTAAAAATTCTTTCCTAAATTCTAATAGCCTATCTTCCAATAATGCCAATTTAATATTTCTCATCAAAGAAGACATAAAATAAAGATTATGGATAGTACCTAAAGTCGAAGCAAGTATTTCTTTAGACATATATAAATGACGTAGGTAGGCCTTGGTAAAATTCTGGCAAGTATAACACTGGCATTTATTGTCTAAGGGCGTAAAATCATCTTTATATTTGGCATTGGTTATAGACAGATTACCAGACGAAGTAAGTAACGAGCCATTTCTAGCATTTCTGGTAGGTAAGACGCAATCAAACATATCAATCCCTCTTGCAACTCCTTCTAGTATACTCTGAGGTGCTCCTACTCCCATTAAATATCGCGGTTTATTATTAGGCAAGCAAGGTACTGTAGAATCTAAAATTTCATACATTAACGACTTAGGTTCACCTACACTTAATCCTCCTATTGCATAACCGGGAAAATCAAGTTCTACTAACTGGTTAGCATTTTCAATTCTTAAGTCTT
The DNA here is from genome assembly GCA_011056645.1 of Candidatus Atribacteria bacterium. Classification (NCBI taxonomy): domain Bacteria; kingdom Pseudomonadati; phylum Atribacterota; class Candidatus Phoenicimicrobiia; order Candidatus Pheonicimicrobiales; family Candidatus Phoenicimicrobiaceae; genus Candidatus Sediminicultor; species Candidatus Sediminicultor quartus. The sequence continues at coordinate 7,370 of DSEL01000057.1, read as the reverse complement.
GAAAAGTGCCCCCTTGAACAATTCCAAATAGACTTTGGCTTTCACTGTGGTGAGTGTCCTGGCATCTTTTAGCCCATTGGATAGTTCTTTGAGCAGCAATTTCTACCTGATATTTACTAGAAGGATACGGTGCACATTCATCAAAAGCCATAGCAATATCCGAACCTAAAGCCATTTGAATCTCCATGGCTTTTTCGGGATTGATAAAACGCTTAGATCCGTCAAGGTGAGAATGGAAAAACACGCCTTCATCACTTATCTTATTTAGTTTCCCGAAACTAAAAATCTGAAAACCTCCACTATCAGTTAATATAGCGCCTTTCCAACCCATGAATTTATGTAACCCCCCTACCCGTCTGATTAAATTATATCCAGGCCTTAGATATAAGTGATAAGAATTACTTAAAATGATTTGTATGCCCAGGTCATCTAATTCTCGAGGAGTCATTGCTTTTACCGTAGCTTGAGTTCCTACCGGCATAAATACCGGGGTATCAATTATTCCATGGTAAGTAAATAATCTCCCTAATCTTGCTTTAGTTTTTTTAGATTTTTTTAGAATTTCAAATTTGATAGACAACTGTTTATAGCCTTTTAATTTATCTTTTAGGCAATCGCTAATTTATTCATTTTTAAGCTATTCATTAATAATCTTCTAGTTCCTTGGTAGTGAATTATGAATACTACTTTTTAGGAGTTATTTTATCAACAATAAACCAGTTAATTCTTCTCCTACTACTTATTATTGCATATTCATTATTATTGTATAGGGTACGATTTGCGAGAAAGGAGATACTCATAAAATACTATTTACTAACGACTTATACTATATAATTATCATTGCGTCTCCAAAACTGTAAAATCTATATTTTTCTTTTATTGCTTCTTGATAGGCTTTAAAAAGAAAATTCTTTCCGGCAAAAGCGGCAGCAAGCATTAAAGGGGTAGAGCGAGGAAGATGAAAATTAGTAATCAACACATCTACTGATTTAAATTTATAACCGGGGAAGATAAATATATCGCTCCAATCGCTCCCGCTTATAGTTTTTCCTTTAGTAAGATCGTAAGCAGATTCCAGGGCACGAGTAGTGGTAGTTCCCACTGAAATAATCCGTCTTTTTTCACTACGGATTTGATTTATCTTTTGTGCGACATTAGGAGAAATAGAATAAAACTCTACATCCATTTGGTGTTCTTCCACCCTTGAAGTTCTTATGGATTCAAAAGTTCCTCGACCTACATGCAAAGTTAAATACACTACTTCAATCCCTTGGAGGGTTAGCTCTTTTAACAAAGAATTACTAAAATGAAGCCCGGCAGTAGGAGCAGCAATTGAGCCATCTTGAGAAGCATAGACTGTTTGATAGTCTTCTGTTGCTGTTAATCTTTCTTTAATATAAGGAGGGGTCGGCATTGTTCCAATTTTATCTAATATTTCTTTAAAATTACCCTTAAACTTAAATTGAATGAAATAACTACCCTTTTCTTCGTTTTTACCTTCTATTGTTCCCTCTAATTCGGGACTGAAAATTATCTTAGTATCTGAATGGACAATCTTTCCTGGTTTTACCAATACCTCCCAATACCTATCACTTTTAGGCTTAAGAAGTAATATCTCTACTTTTCCTTTGGTTTTTTCCTTAAAACCAAATAGCCTTGCCGGTAAAACCTTGGTATTGTTTAAAACTAAAAGATCTCCCTTTTTAAGATAATCTTTCATATCTTTAAAAACTTTGTGCTGAATTTCATTGCTGGATCGATTTAAAACCATCAAACGACTATGGTCTCTTGGTTTGATCGGCTTTTGAGCAATAAATCCCGAAGGAAGATAATAATCAAATTCTTTTAACTCCATTTTCCACTCATTTGCTTGTTTATTAGTATTTTTTAATAATTTCTATTCCTTGATAATAATACTTTAAAATATCTTGGTATCTCGAGCCTTGAAGTGTCATACCATAAGCCCCCCATTGGGACATTCCAACTCCATGTCCGTTTCCCGAGCCAGAAAATATAAAGGTTAAAGGCTCATTTGATTTAATAATTTCTACTCTAGGCATTTTTTCTTCTGTTTCTTCTATCCTTTCTTCTTTGTTTTTCTTCATTAGTTCGAGCAATTCTTTAATGGTCCAATCTTTTTTCTGTTCCAAAATTTCCATAACCGATTCTTTTTGTTCCTCTTTTTTTTCAGTTTCCTTTTTTTCTTCTATTTCTTCCTTAATATTTAATTCTGTCCCGATTGCTTCGATATCAAAAAATGTACTCCTGATTAAATCCGCTCCTATTAAGCTTCTAAAATCATTAGTTTTCATAGTAATAACTTTATTGTTATCCACATTAAAAAGTAATCCATTGATTCTACCGGTTTCGCTTTTTTTGTCTTCTTCGATTGACATAATCGAATTTATTTTATAACCTTTTTTTTGTAACTTTTCTACTAAATCCTTTTCGCTTATGGAATAAGACCAGGTATGATGTGGAGGAGAAACTTTTTCTTCGAATTTTGATTTTACACTTCTTAGGTAGGGTAAATAACTCCCCCAAACATTCTCACTATTTTCAGTATATCCTCCACTATCGGAATGATAAACTGCGTTAATTGATTCACCCTTGTACACCATAATTATTCCTCGAGTATCATCAACTGCTGTATTAGTTAAAGGATCTTCGTGATTCACTCCTCCATAAGCTTGACTGTTAGTAGAAGCACAGATATTATATCCTTGGGCAATATATTTATTCATATTAAAAATAGCGAAAGTTCTGGCTGCAACTGCTTGCGCTTTTAAGGCTTCTGAAGGCCAATGAGGAGAAATTTCTTTTTTTAAAACACCGTAGAGATATTCTTCAATACCGATTATATTGATGACATTCAGTTTTCTATTTTCTTTACTAATGTCTATCTCTATCTTTCCTCTATAGCGATATTTTTGTCCATTGAAGATAACCATAATTTTAGTGTTACCTGTTGGAATTATTTCTATAGGACCAGAATAAACACCTTTTCCTAAAATCTCTATGCCTTTCTTATGGGGTAAAAATTTCACTACTTTATTGTGTTCTTCACTTATAAGCGCATTTGATTTTAAATTGTAAATCTTAAAAGTGTCATCTCCACTAATATTAGTTTCAATTTGATCTAAAAATATACCCACTCTAAGTATGGGTTGTTTTTCTACTGCCAGGACAACATTACTAAATACAATCAGTAAAACAATACATAGTCCTAAAAACAAAAAATACTTATCATATTTTTCTATATTTATTCTTATCAATCAACCTATCTCCTATATTAGCTCTTATTTTTTTGTTTTAGTAATACATGGTGTATTTTGATAATCGTAGTACTTGAGTTGCCCCTTTTATACTCAATTATCCTTAGTTCGGCCTACTTTACTATCCCCTATAACAATTTAGTCTGGATATCCCTTTTTTTGCCAAAATATTTATAAGTCAAATCAGTTGCTATTCTTCCCTTAGGAGTTCGATGAAGAAAACCTTTTTGTAAAAGATACGGTTCATAAACGTCACAAATAGTATCCGTATCTTCGCTGATAGAGGCTGCCAAAGTTTGCAAACCCACTGGACCGCCAGAAAATTTTTCTACAATAGTAAGTAACAATTTTTTATCAATACTACATAAGCCAAAATCATCAATTTCCATCATTTTCAAACCATAATCAGCGATTTCTTCGTTAATGATTCCTTCACCTTTTATTTGAGCATAATCACGAAGTCTTCTTAAAAGTCTATTGGCAATACGGGGAGTACCTCTTGACCTTAGAGAAATTTTCTTAGCTGCTTCTTCGGTTATTTTCACCTTTAATATATTAGAAGACCTAATTACTATCTGTTCAAGTTCATTTTCTTGATAATAGCCAACTCGAGTTATAACTCCGAATCGACTTCTTAAAGGCGAAGTAATTAGCCCGGTACGAGTTGTAGCTCCGATAAGAGTAAATTTCGGCAAACTTATACGTATAGAGCGAGCACTCGGACCCTTACCAATTAGAATATCCAATTCATAATCTTCCATAGCCGGATATAATATTTCTTCTACTGCCCGGTTTAGTCGATGAATTTCATCAATAAATAAAACATCATTTTCTTGCAAATTAGTAATGATAGCTGCTAAGTCTCCTGCTCTTTCAATAACCGGGCCGGAAGTCATCTTAATATTGACTCCCATTTCATTAGAGATTATATAAGCTAAAGTTGTTTTGCCTAAACCAGGGGGACCATATAAAAGAATATGATCAATAGCTTCTCCTCTTTTTCTGGCTGCACTTATATATATATTAAAATTTTTTCTAATATTATCTTGACCGATAAATTCATTAAATAATTTAGGCCTTAAGTTTATGTCTAAATCCGGTTCTTCTTTTCTTAACCCTAAATCAATCGCCTTTTCTTTAAATTCCATCTATTTCTCCATTCAATATTAAGCAAAACATTTAAAAAACCGTTAACAGCATTTACGGAAAAATGTCAGTAAATCAAAATAATACTTACCGTATAATCTTCAGAGATTCTCGAACTAACTCTTCTACTGTCAATTCCCCTTTAAATTTCTCTTGGGTTTTTTCTACTGCAGACTTTGCTTTTTTGTAGGTATACCCTAACACTTTAAGGGCATCTATGGCATCGCTAATATTTTCGGATTTAAAAGCTTTTCCCTCTTCTGTTTCAAAGAAAGTGATTTTACTTATTTTTTCCTTTAATTCCAAAACAATTTTTTTAGCTAGCTTATTTCCTATACCTGATATCGCTGTAATTGAATCCAAATCTTCTTGTAGAATTGCTTTGCTAAAATAATCAGGAGTCATTTTTGACAAGATATTTAAACCTACCTTTGGGCCAACTCCCGGTGTACTAATGAGCAATTCAAAGAAATTTTCTTCTTCTTTAGTTAAAAATCCAAAAAACATTATCTTGTCTTCCCTTAAATACAAATAAGTATAAATTTTAGTTTTGTCACCGGTTTTTAAAGAAAGATTATTATAAGAAGGGATATTAATTTGATATCCTATACCATTTGTATTTAATATGAGATAATTTACACCTATTGTATCAACTTTGCCTTCCAAAAAAGATATCAAATTTGCACCTCCCACAATAATGATTAGCTGCTACATTAGTTAACCAAAACTGTCCGATAGTCAATATGGTTTTATTTTCCATTTTGATCGGAATTCTCTTTTAGATATGAGATTTAAAATTTCCAAAATAAAATTTCTGTCCTTTTATCACGATAACCTACCCCATACTCAGCATGCAATACTAATTTAATATTTAGTATGTACATGGCAAATTGCCACCGCTAAAGCATCTGCGGCGTGATCGGGTTGAGGAATTTTAGATAAATTAAGTAGGATTTTAACCATCGATTGGACTTGATATTTTTCTGCTCTCCCATTTCCCACGGTAGCTTGTTTAATCTGTAATGGAGTGTATTCATAAAGTTCCAGATCCATTAAAGCAACCGTGATAGCTACCATACCGTGAACTTTACTGACTGTAAGCGCACTTCGAACATTTTTATTAAAAAATATTTCTTCAATGACAACTTCATGAGGATTATATTCTTCTATTAGTTCTTTTATCTTATAATATATTCTTTTTAGTCTTAAGCTGAAGGTACCTTTCTTATCAGTTAAAATACATCCATATTTAACTAATTCAATTTTCTTTTTCTCATATTTGATTAAACCATATCCGGTGTTACTAAGTCCAGGGTCGATGCCTAAAATAATCACAATTTATCCTTGTCGGCTGATATTTCTTCCATAATTTCATCAGCAATATTAAAATTAGCATATACTTTCTGCACATCGTCCTGATCTTCCAATTGCTCCATTAAATTTAACATTTGTAAGGCTTTTTTTCCTTCTAAATCTACATTAGTTTTTGGAATTAAGGTAATTTCACTATTCAAACAATTAATATTTTTTTCCTTAATTAAATCGTAAAATTTTTTGTAATTTTCAGGTGGAAGTATTACTTCAATATTTTCATTATCATTTTTTACGTCTTCGGCTTCCGCCTCCAGAGCTAAGTCTACAATAGTATCTTCATTAACTTTGGTAATCTCAAAGATAAAATATCCTCTTTTGTCAAACATCCAGGCAACACAACCATTTTCACCCAAGTTGCCTGCATTTTTAGAAAATATCTTTCTTATCTCCGGAGTTGTTCTATTTTTATTGTCAGTTAAAGCCTCTATTAAGACTGCAACCCCTCCTGGTCCATAACCTTCATAAGTTATTTCTTCATAAGAAACTCCATCAGCTTCTCCAGTGCCTCGTTTAATAGCTTTTTCAATATTATCGTTAGGCATATTGTTCTCTTTTGCCAATTGAACTGCTGCTTTTAATTTTACATTAACCTCAGGGTCTCCTCCTCCTGAACGGGCAGCAACGGTTATTACCCGAATTATCTTGGTAAATATTTTTCCTCTCTGTGCATCCGCTTTGCCTTTTTTTCTCTTAATAGTACTCCACTTTGAATGTCCAGACATAATTTATTTCTCCTTTAATACAATAATACAAAACGATGAAACTTTAACTATAATTAATTTTTACTAATTTTAACATATTAAAAAAGTAGTTTCAATAAATTAGTAGATAGTTGTTTCGATGAACAACGAGTTTTTAAAATATTAAATCATAGAGATAAAAAACTGAGAAACGGTCACCATTTTAAGATGGGTCTTTATGTTTTAACCAGAATGATCTTGCTTTCGGACTTCAAATTTCGTATCTTTGTGAAAAATCTTGGTGGTTAGTATTAATCGAGGAAGACAGAGGAAGACAAAAGAAATGAAATATATTTTTCTAAAAGGTAGGTTTCGCGGGAGTAGTACGTTTATGAGAACTTTTTATTATTTTATCTTGGATCTTCTTTTCAATTATTTTATTGTTTAGCTTTCCTGTCTTTAAATATTTATCTAACAGGTTATAGCTCATTCCGATTTCTTTCTCATCGGTCTGACCTACCCAAAGTCCTGCAGAAGGAGGTTTATTGATAATTTTTTCAGGTATATCTAAATATTTTGCTAATTCTTTAACTTGATTCTTTAATAAATTTCCCAAAGGTAAAATATCTGCTCCTCCATCACCATATTTAGTAAAATATCCTATCTTTAATTCACTTCTATTACTTGTTCCCGCAACTAAATAGTTTAATTTATTAGCAAAATAGTACAAAGTGATCATTCTTAGTCTCGGTTTTAGATTTGCCTCTGCTAATTTATAACTTTCCTTTTTGCCTTTTTCCTTTTCATTTAGCAGATAGACGAATGCATCATATACTTTTGATAAATCAATTATTTTGTAGGAAAGGTTAAATTTATTGATAAGACCCATAGCATC
>DSEL01000056.1 GCA_011056645.1 Candidatus Atribacteria bacterium | reverse complement strand
GTATATTGTAAATATAGATAACCTATACTGTAGAAATAAATAAAGATAAACCGGAGGAATCTAATTGCAAAAAGAAAAAAGTAAAGAATGGATTGCTATCTTAGATTTTGGTTCACAATATACCCAGCTAATAGCCAGACGGATAAGAGAAGCCAAAATATATTCGGAAATAATTCCTTATGGTGTTGAGCTGGATAGCCTGCGAAAGGAACCGCCTAAAGGAATTATCCTCTCCGGTGGACCAGCAAGCGTATATGAAGTTCAAGCGCCAATGTGCGATAAAAAAATCTTTGAATTGGGGATACCCATGTTGGGAATTTGTTATGGCAGCCAATTGATTGCTCAATTTTCAGGAGGCAATGTAGTAAGAACCTCTCAGGCGGAATATGGAAGGGTGAATATTATTCTGGATAATCAAGAGGATCTTTTTTATGGATTCCCTAAAACTACCAATGCTTGGATGAGTCATCAAGATTTAGTAGAAGATCTTCCTCCAAATTTTCAGGCTATCGCTCATAGTGAAAATACCAGAGTTGCCGCTATGGTCAATAGAGAGAAAAAAATTTATGGAGTCCAATTTCACCCCGAAGTTACCCATACTCCCTTAGGGAAAAAAGTATTCGAAAATTTTCTCTATAGGATATGTCAGTGTAAGCTAAGTTGGGATCTAGGGTCATTCATCGAACAATCAATAAAAGAGATTAAAGAAAAGGTTGGCAATGATAAAGTAATAGCCGGGGTAAGCGGAGGAATAGATTCATTAGTGGCGGCAGTATTAACCCACAAGGCTATTGGCAATCAACTTTATTGTATCTTTATTAATAATGGTTTGTTAAGAAAGGGAGAAGCAGAAGAAGTACAAGAAAAATTTAAGGATAATTTTAAAATAGATTTAATCTATATTAATGCTTCTGAGAGATTTTTAAAGAGACTGAAAGGTGTAAGTGACCCGGAGACCAAGAGAAAGGTAGTGGGGAAGGAATTTATACGAGTATTTGAGGAAAAGGCCAAAGAAATCGGTAAAGTAGATTATTTATTGCAAGGAACTCTCTATCCCGATGTAATAGAGAGTATTTCCCTGCAAGGTCCTTCTTCAAAGATTAAATCTCATCATAATGTAGGTGGATTACCCCGGGAAATGAAGCTGAAAGTTTTGGAACCTTTAAAATATTTGTTTAAGGATGAAGTAAGACAAGTAGCGAAAAAGTTAGGATTTTCTGAAAAAGTAATCTGGCGGCAGCCTTTCCCTGGACCGGGATTATCTATAAGAGTAGTGGGTAGTGTCGATCAAGAAAAGTTGGATACTTTAAGAGAAGCGGATGAGGTAATTAAGCAGGAAATAAAAAAGAATCATTTATACCATAAGATCTGGCAATCTTTTGGTATTCTACTTCCGATAAAGACGGTAGGCGTAATGGGAGATCTTCGAACTTATGATTTTGTCCTCGCCTTAAGGATTGTAAATAGTAGTGATGGCATGACGGCTGATTGGGCAAAAATTTCTTACAAGATATTAGGCAAGATATCCAATAGAATTATCAATGAGGTAAAAGGCATTAATCGTGTGGTTTACGATATCAGCTCCAAGCCACCTGCAACCATTGAATGGGAGTAAAAATAGTATTAAATATCGAACAGATAGGTTCGAGTTAAGAAAAAGGAAAGAAATATAGAATTATCAGCCAACCTCTTAGTACCAGATTCCCACCTCTTTTTGTATCTTGCATCTTGTTATTTGATATTAATTGGTAAATTGGTTAATCGATTAATCGGTCAATTGGTTAATCGGTAAATATCCAAAAAATACGAAAGGATGAGTATTAAAAACAATGTCTACATTAGTAGTAGTTGGATCTCAATGGGGAGACGAAGGAAAGGGAAAAATAACTGATTTGCTTTCTGAAGAAGCAGACATTATTATTAGATATCAAGGAGGTTGTAATGCCGGTCATACGGTAGTAATGGGAGATAAACAATTTATCTTTCATTTGATACCCTCTGGTATCTTACATGAAGGAGTAAAGTGTCTTATTGGCAGCGGAGTGGTAATAGATCCGGAATCTTTGTTGCAGGAAATAGAAAGCTTAAAGAAAAAAAATATAGAAATCGATGGTAACCTATTCATAGATTTTAAAGCCCATGTAGTTTTGCCTTATCATAAAAGGTTGGATGAAATAAAAGAAATGAAAAGAGGGAAAGATAAGATAGGTACCACTAAAAGAGGCATTGGTCCTGCCTACGTAGATAAGATCGCTCGTTCTGGAATAAGAATGATTGATTTGATCGATGAAAAGTTTTTGGTAAAAAAATTAAAGAAAAATTTAAACGAAAAAGGAAATATTTTCGAAAGTTTATACGGTATTAGAATATCTGCTCAAGAAAAACGGGATATTTTAAAAAGATATATACAATATGGCCAACTGCTAAAAAAATACGTAATAGATGGTTCCTTATACCTAAATCAAGCAATTAATGAAAATAAAAAAATAATATTTGAAGGCGCTCAAGGGACTCTTTTAGATATTGACCATGGCACTTTTCCTTATGTAACCTCCTCTAACCCCATAGCCGGGGGGGCTTGCATTGGAGCGGGTGTAGGTCCTACCAAGATAGACAAAGTGATGGGAATAACCAAAGCTTATACTACACGAGTAGGAAAGGGTCCCTTTCCCACAGAGATGCAAGGAGAATTGGAAGAATATACCCGCCAAAGAGGTGGAGAATTCGGAGCCACTACCGGAAGACCCAGAAGATGTGGATGGTTCGATGCGGTATTAGTAAAATACGCTGTCAGAATTAATGGGCTGGACAATATGGTTCTCACCAAGATCGATGTACTGAGTGATTTTGAACAGATCAAAATATGCACTTCTTACAAATACGATGAGGAAATAATAAAAGAATTTCCGGTTAATTTAGAGATCTTACAAAATTGTATCCCCATTTATGAAGAGATGCCAGGGTGGAAAGAAGATATTTCTCAGGTAACTAAATATGAAGACCTTCCCCGGCAATTAAAGGATTATATTATGCGAATAGAAGAATTGGTAAAGACAAAAGTAGTTATCGTATCAGTGGGTCCTAAAAGAAGTCAGACTATTATTCGAGAAAAAATATTTAAATAAATAGAAAAAATGTTAAAATGATTGTTAGATAAATAAACCGGCTGATTATCCTAATAGAGATGTAAACTTGCATTAAAACCAACTAATTAATTAATTTATTCGGTCAATTGTTCATTTAGTGAATTGGCTAATCGGTAAATTGGTGAATTAATAGAGAGGTGGAAATAATGATTGATAGATACTCTCTTCCGGTGATGAAAAAAATCTGGGAAGAGGAGAGTAAATATAAAAGTTGGCTAAGAATAGAACTTTTAGTTTGTGAAGCTTTATTTGAATTGGGAAAGATAAATCGAGAAGCAATAGAAAATATCCGAAAAAATGCCAGATATTCTATAGGCCGTATTCAGGAAATAGAAAAAGTAACGCGACATGATGTTCTAGCCTTTACAACTGCTGTGGGAGAAAACTTGGGAGAGTATTCCCGTTATTTCCATCAAGGATTAACCTCTTCCGATATATTAGATACTTCTTTAGCCTTAATGTTGAAGCAATCAGCTGAAATAATTTTGGAAGATATTGATCATTTACTCAATGCTTTAAAAGAAAAGGCTTTGCAGCACAAGTATTCTCTAATGATGGGCAGAACGCATGGTGTTCATGCTGAACCGATCACCTTTGGTTTTAAAATAGCCTTATGGTTCTCCGAAATGGAAAGAAATTTGGAGAGGATGAAGAGAGCGAAGGAAGAAGTAAGTTACGGTAAGATATCGGGGGCAGTAGGAACTTTTGCTCATATTGATCTTTCGGTGGAGGAATATGTTTGCACAAAATTACATCTGACACCGGCAAAGATTTCTAATCAAATTATTCAAAGAGATCGGCATGCCTATTATTTAGCTACCCTAGCAGTAATTGCCAGTTCTTTGGAAAAGTTTTCCACTGAAATAAGGGGATTGCAGAGGACTGAAATTTACGAAGTGGAAGAAAAATTTTCCTTCGGGCAGAAGGGTTCTTCAGCTATGCCACATAAGAGAAATCCCATAATTTGTGAAAGAATTTGTGGACTTTCTCGAGTAGTTAGAGCGAATGCCTTAACGGGTTTGGAAAATATTAACCTGTGGCATGAGAGAGACATTTCCCATTCTTCTGCTGAGCGAATTATTCTCCCCGATAGTAATATTCTTGTTGATTATATGTTACAAAAATTTACTCAACTTGTAGCTAATCTAAATGTATATCCCGAACGAATGAAGGAAAATTTAGGAAAAACCAAAGGACTAATCTTTTCACAGAAGGTGATGTTAAGACTTACCGAAAAAGATCTTTCTCGAGAGGAAGCATACAGGATAGTGCAAGGAATTTCTATGAAAGTCTGGCAAGGCCAGATAGAGTTTAAAGAACTTTTATTAAGAGACCATGAAGTAGGTCAATATCTAACAAAATCAGAGATAGAAGAATGCTTTGATTATCAGAATTATTTAAAAAATATAGATTCAATATTTAGCAGAGTATTTAAGGAATAAGATTATCAAAACTAACAATTTTTTTTAAGATAAATATTTAAAGAAGAAGAAAAATAGACCGGTTCAATACACTGTTGCTCTCTTCTTGTTTTTTTATAAAAAAAAATGAAAAAATATTGTTAAAATATGTTGATTAATTTGAGAGATTTTGATATATTATCTTTTGTATTTTAATGATTTTTAAATACTGCGAAATATCATGAGAAGAGTTGATAGGGGCAGTAAATTTTTTAAAGAAGGGGGGGCGATATATCGTCATATATCGCGAAGTTAATGAATGAACTACTTGGGGAATCATTTATTAGTAGAACTTTATAATTGCAATATCATCTCTATTAACAATGTCGTAAAAATAGAGAAACTTCTAGTAGAAGCAGTAAAGGTTTCAGGAGCAACTGCTTTAAATTCGACCTTCCATAAATTCTCTCCTCATGGAGTAAGTGGGGTAGTAGTAATTTCCGAATCACATTTTTCCATTCACACTTGGCCTGAATATGGCTATTGTGCTTTAGATATTTTTACCTGTGGAAATGAAATTCAAAGTGAAAAAGCATTGGATTTTCTTAAAGAAGAGTTAGAAGCGGGTTCAATCTCGGTTACCGAAGTAAAAAGAGGTATTTTAGATTTTCCCGTTAAACTTTTACATAAACCGGAGGTATCGGAAAAATGAGCAAGATAAAGAAAGAATTTTTTGAGACCAACGCTTGGGGATTATTAACTAATGTTGATCTTTATGATTGTAATCCCGAGACTATAAGAGATGCTAAGGCTATCAAGAGATATGTCGATGAACTTTGTGAATTAATTAAAATGAAGCAATTCGGAGAAACGCAGGTGGTAAATTTTGGCGAGGATGAAAGAGTTGCTGGCTTTTCTATGGTTCAATTAATAGAAACTTCTTTGATCTCAGGTCATTTTGCCAATCACACCAACAATGCTTATATAGATATATTT
>DSEL01000055.1 GCA_011056645.1 Candidatus Atribacteria bacterium | reverse complement strand
CTGAATATATTCAGTGCGGCATAGAAATACCCTTAACCATCCTTCCGGGAGAAAAACAAGAAATAACTTTGGCCTATAATTCCAGCCAGCACGAGTTAGGAGAAGTAAGAGAGAGTGCACGGATATACTGTAATGACCCTAGAAGAAAGGCCATTTCGCTGCGCATTAATGGTTATATAAAAGAAAAGGCTGCTCCAACAATAAGTATTTCTCCGGTAGGGGCCAGTTTTAATTTAACCACCAATTCTGAAGGCGAAACGATAGGAAGTTTCGTTCTGGCAAATTTAGCTGAAGACGGGATAAAGATTACTTCCATAAAAACCTCAGTAGATTACCTCATCCCCTTAGTATCTGAGCTTGACTTAAACTCAGGAGAAAAAGAAAATCTACAGGTGATATTATTAAAAGATAGAATCCCGGATAAAATTCAGGAAGGGGAAATAAAGGAATATCTTTATTTAACTATTGCCATCCCTATTGTAATTAATAGATAGTAAATTGTTTCGCTAAAATGAATAAAAATTTTAAATTGTCGAAAAAAAATATGAATAGCCTGCAGGATAAATATTTTTAGGGCAATAACCTGAATATCATCATATATAAAGGAGAATAGAGCAATGGAAGCAGCGATAAAGATCTTCAAAGCCTTATCTGATGAAACTCGCCTGCGTATTTATTTGCTTCTACTGCAAGGTGAATGTTGTGTCTGTGAATTGGTAAATATATTAAATATGGAACAATCAAGAATTTCACACAGTGTTAGGATTTTAAAAGAAGCAGGTCTGGTGATCAATCGGCGAGAAGGTAAGTGGATCATTTATGCAGTAAACCCTGAAACTGAAAATAACAGAATAATTAAAAGTTTAAAAAATGAATTAAAATTACCGGAACAGGATTTAAAAAATATTAGCAAATGTAAGGAAGAAAAGATAAGAGAAAAGTTTAAATGTAATTAATTTTTTGTTTTGTTACTTAATTACCTGGTTAGTTAGTTCAACAATAATAATTTATTTGCCAACTTACCAACTAACCTGCTAACTATTTATTACTCTCTTCATGCTTATCAATAGAAAGGGAGTCAAATTATGTGTGACACTATAGTAGCTGTAGGTTCTGCTTCCGAAGAAGGCTTTACCCTTTTTGGAAAAAATAGTGATCGAGAACCTGATGAAGCCCAAAATATCCTTATAGTTCCCCCTAAAAAGCATGACTTAAAGGCCACCGTTCAATGTACCTATTTGACCATCCCCCAGGTTCAAGAAACTGCCCGTGTATTGCTTTGTCAGCCTTTCTGGATGTTTGGTGCAGAGATGGGTGCCAATGAATATGGAGTAGTTATCGGTAACGAGGCAATATTTACCAGAGAAAAGCCGGAAAAAATAGGCCTAACCGGCATGGATTTGGTTCGCTTAGGTCTGGAAAGAAGTCGAAATGCCCGGCAGGCATTAGAAATTATTATTAAATTATTGGAAGAGTATGGACAGGGAGGCAATTGTGGTTATCGATTTAAACTAAAATACATGAATAGTTTTTTAATTGCCGATCAGAAAGAAGCTTATGTCTTGGAGACAGTTAAAAATTGGTGGGCTTGGAAGAAAATTAAGGATATATGGAGTATATCTAATATAATTTCCTTACAAAAAGATTATGATTCTTGCTCTGAAGGGTTAATAGATAACGCTATTAAAAAAGGTTACTGTAAAAAAAGTGAAGATTTTAATTTTCGAAAATGTTATTCAGCTAAATTTATGACCTGGGCTGCTAAGGGTGCAGAACGGGAGAAGCGATCCCGAATTTTACTTTCACAGAGAAAGAGAAGATTAACTACCAGGGATTTTATCAATATTTTACGAGATCATGGGGAAAATCCACAGTGGAATCCTCACCAGAGATCTGTTGCTACCTTATGCTTACACGCAGCGGATAAATTATTTCGCCGAACCCAGACGGTCTGCTCTCTGGTTGCAAAAACTGGTGATAGCGGGCAATTCTTTTATACTACAGGAGCATCTAATCCTTGTATAAGTCCCTTTTTCCCTGTCTTTTCTCCTGATACTACTATTCCGGGGGAGTATAGAG
>DSEL01000054.1 GCA_011056645.1 Candidatus Atribacteria bacterium | reverse complement strand
GAATAAAGCCAAAGTTTATAAAATATTATTTTATATCGGCATGATTATACTTATTATACCCCCTATATTTGTTTTCGCCTGGATGATTATGATCGGTTTAAAAACTGGTGTACAAAATATTGAATATCCTCCACTTTTTTTATTTAAACCGACTTTAGAAAATTTTAGAGCTGTTTTTCAGCAGCATAATTTTTTAAGGTACTTAACTAATAGTTTTATCATTGCAACTTTTGCTACTTTAATTTCTCTTTTTATAGGTCTACCGGCAGCCTATTCTATTGCCCGATATAAACAAAGAAATCTAAGTATCGGAATTCTTGTTGCCCGTATGACCCCTTTTGTAAGTTATTTATTACCCTGGTATATAGTTTTCCGAAAACTTAATCTTATTGATACTTTTACTGCCTTGATTATTACGCATTTAATCATTACCTTGCCGATGATTATCTGGCTTATGATTGCTTTCTTCGAAGGAGTACCCATAGAATTGGAAGAAGCAGCTCTTATAGACGGTTGTGTCCGCTCAGAAACTTTTTTACGCGTTGCCCTACCACTTTCTAAAAATGGGATTATTACTTCAGCAATTATATCTTTTATTTTTTCCTGGAATCAGTTCTTGTTTTCTTTGATATTATCCGGACCTAAAACAAGGACGGTTCCGGTAGCAGTCTATAATTTTATGTCCTATGGGAAGATTGATTGGGCAGGGATTGGAGCCGCAGCAACAATAATTGTTTTTCCAGTCTTAATTTTTGCATTTTTTGTAAAAAACAGGATTGTAGAAGGCTTAACCAGGGGTGCTCTTAAAGGATAAGTTATTAGAATGTTAACGGAACGGTTATTATGACAATCCAGATTGGATAGTGGTCGCTTTCTTTTTGGTTAAGTTAAAAAAATTTGAGGTTAAGAGGTTAAAAATAGGGATAAGACAATGAAAGAATTAGATCAACAATTAGCAAATAATGGCTATAAGAGCTCTATTGTGTCTATTCAGCGTTTACCTGATTTACAACGGAACTTGGAAGACCTCCTAGAAAAAGAGATCTTAAGTAAAAATTTTTATCATGAAATCGTATCGCGTTATAATTTATTTTTTGATTTTATACCCCCCGCCGATTTTCTACTATCACAATCGATAATTATAACTGCCGCAATTCAACCCAAAGTTAGTGTAAAATTTAATTTATCCAATAAAACATTTGTTGTTATTATTCCACCTACCTACATGGACGATACAGATAGAGAGGTTTCCCGTATCGTATCTCTCAATTTACAAAAATATGGATATAAAATATACAATGCGAAACTACCACTAAAACTTCTTGCAGCTCACAGTGGATTAGCAAATTATGGGAAAAATAATCTTGCCTATATAGACGGTTGGGGAAGTTTTTTTAAATTGAAGGCGTTTTTTTCAGATATGCCAAGCATAGAGGATAATTGGTATGAAGTCAGAATGATGGAATCCTGTGATAAATGTGTAGCATGTATAAATAAATGTCCGACCAGTGCAATCCGTCAGGATAGATTTTTAATAACTGCGGAAAAATGTTTGACTTTCTTTAACGAAAAATCAGACAATTTTCCGGGATGGGTTAACCTGAATTGGCATAATTGTCTTATAGGCTGTATGGCATGTCAAGATGCTTGCCCAGTTAATAAAGAAAATACTAAGCATGTTGTTCCGGGAGGAGAATTTTTAGAAGAAGAAACTTTAATGATTCTTAAAGGGAACTCAAAAGATAAACTTCCGCTTGAAACAATTGAAAAGTTAAAAAAACTTTGTCTGTTAGATGACTATAATATACTTCAAAGAAATTTGGAAGTGCTAATAAGAAAAAACGGTATTAGATCAGTAGTATAAAACTTTAACAGGGAGTTTTGAATAATCAGGGATTATACCCCATCATATAACTAAGTAAACACATGAAATTTTTCTGAAAGGAATCAAGCTAAGACCGAGCGAGGGAGGAGAGAGGAACCGTATTAGACTCAGCCCTTAATTAACAAAGTAGAATATAAAAGGATGGATAGTGTTGGCATGGAATTAAAACAAATAACCGAAAAGACCTTTTATATACCGGGTCTAATCAATATCGGCCTCTATTTAGAGGGAGATCAAGTTATTTTGATCGACAGCGGTAATGATGAATGGACCGGACGGAAAATATACCGACTTTTAGAAAAACAGGGATGGAATTTAAAGACCATCATTAATACTCATTCCAATGCCGACCATATCGGAGGTAACCACTATTTACAGAAAAAAACCAATTGTGATATTGCCGCTACTTCCATAGAAAGCACTTTTATCGAGCATCCGGATTTAGAACCATTTTTGTTGTGGGGGGCTTATCCTTTTAAATCTTTGCGCAATAAGTTCTTACAAGCCCAACCTTCCAGAGTAACTTGCATCATCAAAGATGAGGGACCAATTGTCAGTACCCATTTAACGGCATTTCCCCTGGCCGGACATTTCTTGCAGATGATCGGTGTCAAGACACCGGATGAGGTCTATTTTTTGGCAGACAGCCTGTTTTCTCCGATGATATTCGATAAGTATGCCTTAACTGTTTGTGCCGACGTAGAAGCCATGCTAAAAACATATTTATATTTGGAAAAAATAGAAGGAAAGTATTTTATTCCTTCACATGCCAAACTAACTGATAATATCAAAGATTTAATTAAAATAAATAAAGAGCATCTCTTAAAAATGAGTAGCAATATTGCTTCCTTATGTGATAAACCTATTTCCCGAGAAGATATTTTAGCTGCTATTGCTCAGGATTACCATATAGAGCTATCTTCTTCCCAGTTTGTTCTTACCTTAATTACTATTTCTGCGCATTTAAGTTATCTGTTTGATCAAAAGATCATCCATCCGATTTTTGAAAAGGGAAAGATGTTGTGGCAAAAGTTATAGCTTAAAGGTTATATAATTAGAGGGGTCAGGGGAGGAGACGAGTCTTGTAATATAACAAAGGGTATATTATATTCGCAGAATAACCAGACTCCATAGTATTGAAAGCATACGGAGAGACTCTTAAAAAGTATCTACTTGACACCCTTGACAGAGGAAGGAAATTTATAATGAATCGATTTTTAAAAATATTCTTTATAGTACTTTTTATATTATTGGAAGTATTGCAGGTTGGTTGCTGTTCCACTTTAGCATTTCCCACAACGGTTAGTGATATTCCGGTCTATTCTTATCAAGTTCTCAATACTTATCCTCATGACCAAAGTGCTTTCACTGAAGGATTGGTATTTGAAGAAGGTTTTTTATATGAAGGCACCGGTCTTTATGAATGTTCTGACTTGCGCAGAGTAGAATTAGAAACCGGAAAACTCTTACAGGTTCGTGAACTACCGAATCAATATTTTGGTGAAGGGATCACTATCTATGAGAATAAGATTATTCAATTGACCTGGAAATCTCATCTTGGTTTTATTTATGATAAATACAATTTTGAATTACTACAGGAGTTTCATTATCCCAATGAGGGTTGGGGAATTACTTATGATGGGAAATCTATAATTATGAGTGATGGTACATCTACACTACATTTCTTGGATCCTGAAACCTTTGAGGAAATCAGCCGGATTGAAGTGTGTGAAAACGATATTCCGGTAACCAAAATCAACGAATTAGAATACGTGCAAGGGGAAATCTTTGCCAATATATGGCTAACCGATCGTATCGCCAGAATTAATCCTCTGACCGGTCGGATAACTGGCTGGATAGACCTGAAAGGAATTTTAAATCGGGAAGATTGTAGCGAGAAGGTCGATGTTCTTAATGGCATTGCCTATGATGAAAAGAATAATCGCCTCTGGATAACCGGAAAGTTTTGGCCCAAACTCTTTGAAATTGAATTGATAAAAGATGAATCCAATCAGAATGGAAGTAGTTAGAGCCCATAACCTAGCCTCGGTTAGATAAATAGACCATCGAGAATCCATCCCATGGTGCACTTATTTTTTATAGAACTCAAACTTTTGTTTTAATAGTTTTTCTTCCCAAATTATTTTTAATAAAGTCAGATCTTCCGTATAATCGGTTTTGGATTCATCTTTATCGTATTCCAGATTCTCTAGAATTTCAATCGTGAAATTTCCTGCACCAAAATCATTCCATTCTTTTTGTAACTCTCTATTAGGATGAGCACTAGCTCCCAGTTTGAATTGAGTGCTATTAAGCATACCTCTCAAATTTTGAGTTGCTTCAATATAACAATTATTATTGGCTTTTGAACGAATGACAAATATTCCCATCTGCGGTCTCATCTGTTTATACTGTAATTTTAATTCTTTTTTTCTATCCATCAGATATCACCTTTCCAGAAGATTGAAAGGTTAATTTTTTTCTTTATTTTATTCATTACCCTAATAACCCATTTCCTTTAATATTCTAGATAAAGTATGTAAACGTTCTCCAATAAGTTCATCATCATTACTGAGTGCCTGGCTGAATAGTTTGATATCTTCATTAATTTTCTCATTGTCAGTGCATATAGCTACTGTCATGGCGTCACCCTGTAAACCTACTCTATCTATAACAGGATTTTTAGTATCATATAATTTTTCATCCCGATAAGCTTCCCGAAAATGGAGTTTTGTCCTGCACACAAGAATTGCCAGATCAAGTACGCGATGAAGCGGCAATTCTTCAGACTGTCGGGACCATTTTTCTCCAGTATACCTCCATACTTTAGCTGAAATATCTACCTTCCCTCTATCGTTCCACTGAGCTAATCCTAAGGAAAGACCTTTTGCGTCTGAATGGTAGGCATATCTGCCGTCAACATTTTCATAATTTTCTGACACAATGACTGGTTTATGTCTTAAAGTAGTCGGTATTTTCATTGTTTTACCTCCTGATATTATTACTAAATTACTAAACTACTAATTAAATTGTAATCAATTTTACCTATTCTGTCAATATAGACTGAAAATAGACGGTCAATTTGTTATTATTGACAGTTATTCTCATTTAAGTTATCCTTTATTCATGGTCAGAGTATTAAGAATCAAGTATGAAAATACCTTATGGTCTACCACTTCTCATTTTCACCTTCCCTTAGAATTTCCTCTGAAAAAGCTTAACGAGAAGATTAAGAGAAAAATTATTTGATGATAGCGCCTTAAAGGATTTAATTAGAAGGATTTAAGAATGGTGTTCAGAATAAAAAAGATTTATCCCCTATATTTTATTTAACTTTAGCATTCAAAAGGAGGATTTTATGTATATCGAACAATTTCATGT
>DSEL01000053.1 GCA_011056645.1 Candidatus Atribacteria bacterium | reverse complement strand
CATCTAAAGTGCTCATATGGTTTTTAACTTTAATTCCTTCTTTATTTAAAAACCCTATCAGTTCTTTAGCGGGTACTTTTAAGTCTTCGGCTAATTCATACACCCTCATTTTCATTATACATCGCCTCCACCATAAGTTTTATAACCCTTGCTATATTAATTATTACATTTGCTAATTCACCAATGCACCGATTTACCAATTCTCCAATTTACCAATTACAGAAATACTAAGAAAAGACAGTATCGAGTATCCAATTTAATCTCTATTTTAGATTATAATTTTTAAAAAAGCATCTCTTAATTCCTCAAGCTTTTGAGGTGGAATATCTTGTTTTAAAGATTGATTTAAACTATTTTTCCTAAAGGCGATTTCCATGCATTTAACATTAGCACAAAGATAAACCCCTCTTCCTGATTTTTTACCTGTCACGTCTATTTCTATTTTTCCCGCCGGTGTTCTTATGATTCTAATCATTTCTTTTTTTGGTTTTCTACTGTTGCAGCCAATGCAAGTTCTAACGGGTACCCTTTGATTTTTAATCATTAGTCCATACCTTTTTAAAATTAACTTTGTTTTTTCTCTAAGTTATTTTTTAAATCAGCATCATTTTTTTCTTTATATTCTGATTCACTTTTGATATCTACTTTCCATCCGGTTAATTTTGCAGCTAATCTGGCATTTTGTCCTTCTTTTCCAATAGCCAAAGAAAGCTGCTGGTCAGGGACAATTACCGTTGCTGTCTTCTCTTTTTCAAATAGATTTACCATTAAGACCTTTGCTGGGCTTAAAGAATTAGAGATCAATGTCTTTTCATCATCACTCCATTTTATAACATCAATTTTTTCATCGGTTAATTCTTGCATAATTAATTTTATTCGCGAACCTCTATCACCAATGCATGCACCAATCGGATCTACCCGTTCATCCTTGGAATAAACTGCTACTTTTGATCGCTTTCCTGCTTCACGAGCAATATTTTTAATCTCAACCAAACCCTCATGGATTTCAGGCACTTCTAACTCAAATAATCGTTTTAATAATTCAGGATGGGTTCTTGAAGCCAATATCTTCGGACCCTTAGATGTTTTTGCAACTTCGAGGATATATATTTTAATTCTTTTCCCCTTATAATATTCTTCATTTCTTATTTGTTCATTGGGTAAAAGAAGAGCTTCCGTTCTTCCCAAATCTACAATAATATTTCTATGTTCTATCCTCTGTACTACCCCGGTAACAATATCTCTCTCTTTATCAATATATTTTTCATAAATTACATTTCTTTCCGCTTCTCTAATCTTTTGCACTATTACTTGTTTTGCGGTTTGTGCAGCTATTCTGCCGAATTCTTTCGGGGTAGTTTCTACAAAAATAGCATCTTCAATATTATACTTCCCTTTATTTAATATTGGCAAATCATCTATACAAACTTCTCTTAAATGTTCTGAAACTTTCTGCACAATGGTTTTTTTGGTATATACTTTAACCTCCCCACTGTCTTTAGAAATCTCTATTTTTATATCGTTTATATTACTGGCATAATTTTTTCTATATGCCGAAGTAATCGCTGATTCAATTGCCTCTATCAAGACATCTTGAGATATGCCCTTTTCTTTTTCAATTTCATCTAAGACTTTTGCTAAATTTATGTTCATAGAAATATATCTTATCCTCCTTCCCATTAAAATGTATCAAGTAAGTCAATGCTTAATATATAACAAAAGAGTGGTTTTCAATACCACTCTTTTAAGGAGAACAACCTTTTTACTTAAGCACAAGTAATTATAACATAAAAATATTATTTTAGCAATATATAAAACTGTATAT
>DSEL01000052.1 GCA_011056645.1 Candidatus Atribacteria bacterium | reverse complement strand
TTTATAATAGTCTGCTATCGCCTTTTATTTTTTTAATAATCAATAAACTGCTCCAGTTATTAGAAAGGTAAACTTTGGTGCCAGGCACCAAAGTTTACCTTTTTTTCTTTTTGCTATTTAAAGTAAGAAATTAAGGGGTAATTATGAGGGAATCGTCTACAGTTCCGGAAGAAGTGAAGCAACGGCTAAATTGGTTGTCAATATTTATAGTGATCTGTTTTATAATATTAATTATCAGTTTATGGTATTTACAGATAATTAAAGGACAAGAATTTAGGGAAAGGGCGGTAGAGAATTGCATACGCTCCCTGGTAGAAGATGCTCCCCGGGGCAGGATTTATGATCGACAGGAAGAATTGTTGGTCACCAATCGTCCAGTAGTAGTCGTTTCTATTATTCCGGCAGAGGTTGATGATTTAGAAAAACTGAGCGAAAGATTAAGTAAAATTATCGATATTTCTCCGGAAGATATTTCGCAGATAGTAAAAAATTATCGGGAAAATCCTTTTAAACCGGTAAAAATTCAAGATGATTGTAAAACCAATAAGATTGTAGAGATAGAGGAAAGAAAAGACGAATTAAAGGGAGTGGTATTAGAAGTCAAACCTCGGAGAGAGTATCTTTATAATGATTTTGCTGCACATAGCTTAGGTTATGTAGGAGAGATAGATAAAGAAGAGTTGAAGAAATATGGTAATCCAAAATTTCAGGGTGGAGATATTATAGGAAAAGCCGGGCTGGAGAAGTATTATGATCATATTTTAGGAGGAGAAAAAGGCGGAAAAGAAGTCGAAGTTGACGCCCTTGGTCAGGAAATAAAGACTTTATTATATCAAAAACCGGTTCCGGGTAAAGATTTAGTGTTAACTATCGATAGAGATTTGCAACTTTATGGTGAAAATTTACTCTTTGATAAAAAAGGTTCTATTGTGGTAAGCGATCCTAATACTGGAGAAATATTAGCCCTGGTGAATAGGCCTTCTTTTAACCCCAATTTATTTGCCAATGGAATTTCCAGTTCGGACTGGCAAAGACTTTCTTTTGATACCGATTATCCTTTGGCTAACCGAAGTATTCAGGGTCTTTATTCTCCCGGCTCGATATTTAAAGTAGTTACAGCGGTCGCTGCTCTGGAAGAGGGGATTACAGATAGAAATAGAAAAATCTATTGTCCGGGGAGCTTTGAATTAGCTGGCCAGACTTTTGCCTGCTGGAATAAAGCCGGACACGGAAGTTTGAGTATTGTAGATGCTATTACGCATTCTTGTAATGTCTATTTTTATACTTTAGGAAAAGATCTGGAAATTGAAAGATTTAATAAATATATGCAGAAATATGGGTTGGGAGAAAAAACAGGGATTGATTTATCAGAAGAAGCCATGGGGATAATTCCTTCTGCGCAATGGAAAGAGAGAGAAGTTAAAGAAATATGGTTTCCCGGTGATACTATAAATCTTTCTATCGGTCAGGGCTACCTTTTGTTAACACCTTTACAGGTGCATCATATTATTACTACTATTGCTGCAGAAGGAGAAGTTTACCAATTGCATTTGATAAAAAAGATTATCTCTGCTGACGGTAATACTGTAGAGGAAATTAAGCCGGAAATTTATAAAAAAGTAAACTTTTCTTCCGAAACATTTAAAATAATTAAAGAGGGGTTAAGAAAAACCATATTAGAAGGAACGGGTTGGAGGACAAATATCCAAGAATTAGCGGTAGCAGGGAAGACTGGGACTGCTCAAAATCCGCAGGGTGAGACCCATGCCTGGTTTATCGGATATGCCCCTTATGAAGATCCGGAAATTTGCATTACCGTTTTCTTGGAAAATGGGGGAGAAGGCGGAGAAGTTGCTGCTCCCATAGCTCGAGCTATGTTAGAAAAATATTTTAATATAAAAAGGTAAACTTTGGTGCCTGGCACCAAAGTTTACCTTTTGCCAAGGAGGAAGGAAGTTGAAAGAAAAACTGGATAGGTTAACTGAAAATTTAGATTTTACCCTTCTTTTTGCGGTAGTGTTTCTCTGTTTTTATGGGCTTTTAGTCCTATATAGTTCCACGCGTTTGTCGGTTACAGCTGGAAGTGACCCCTATTTTTTTGTTAAGCGGCAATCAATATTGATATTGTTTGGATTCCTGTTTTTAACTATTATGATTTTTATCGATTACCATCATCTGGAAAGATATTCTAAGGTGATATATTTTGGAGCTATTGTTTTATTGGCAATGGTGATAATTTCTGGCCGATTAACTTATGGGGCAAGGCGCTGGTTGGTTATAGGGCCTTTTGATTTTCAGCCTTCGGAGTTTGCTAAAATCGCCTTAATTATGTTTTTGGCGGATTTTTTATCTAAAAATAAATCAAAATTCGATAATTTTTTCTATTATTTAATCCCGTTTGCTTTTACCGGATTGTTAATTTTATTGGTATTCATGCAACCAGATTTGGGGACTTCATTAGTATATTTAGCGATTCTGGTTACAATGTTATTTGTGGCAGGGATCAAGATAAAATTTTTACTCTTTACTTTTTTAGCCGGTGTATCTTCAATCCCAATTTTGTGGATTTTTCTCAAAGATTATCAGAAGAATAGGTTAATATTATTTTTAAATCCAAATCTGGATCCTTTGGGAGGCGGCTATAATGTTATCCAGTCGAGGATTGCCATTGGCTCGGGAGGTTTTTTAGGCAACGGAATCTTTAGTGGACTGCAAAGTCAATTAAACTTTCTACCTGCCCAGCATACTGATTTTATATTCTCGGTCGTAGGAGAAGAGTTAGGTTTTGTCGGAACTACTTTACTTTTAGGCTTATATGCCATAGTTTTATGGCGGGGAATAAAGATTGCCTTAGAAGCCAGGGATCTATTGGGAAGTTTACTGGCCGCCGGTGCCATATCATTTTTATTTTTTCACATAGTGGTAAATATTGGAATGGCTATGGGGATGTTACCTGCTACCGGATTACCCCTACCTTTTTTCAGCCAGGGGGGAAGCTTTATGATATCTAACCTAATAGTGATAGGAATTTTGCTTAATGTGGAATTACATAAAATAAGGTGGTAATACAATTCGCCAATGCACCGACTTACCAATTCACCAATTGACCGATTAAATTAGTCTTTAGTGAATAGCGAATAGTCGTTAGTATTAATATAAGTTATTAGGTTTT
This sequence comes from Candidatus Atribacteria bacterium, assembly GCA_011056645.1. NCBI lineage: Bacteria > Pseudomonadati > Atribacterota > Candidatus Phoenicimicrobiia > Candidatus Pheonicimicrobiales > Candidatus Phoenicimicrobiaceae > Candidatus Sediminicultor > Candidatus Sediminicultor quartus. The sequence continues at coordinate 4,396 of DSEL01000052.1, read as the reverse complement.
AGTTTAGCGTTTTTTAGATAAGAAAAATTAGTTTTCAGCGTTAGATTTATTAGGCAACTAAGTAATCAAGGAGAGAAAAATTTGAATATTAAAAAGATATTATTGGAAGAACTTTTGGATAAAGTAGAAAAACCAGGGAGGTATACTGGAAAAGAATTCAATGAAATAATCAAAGAAGAGAGTATGTCAACGGTTAAAATTGCCTTGGTTTTCCCTGACCTGTACGAAATCGGGATGAGTTATTTGGGATTTAAAATTTTGTATGAGATCATTAACAAGAGAGACGATGCTTTCGCCGAGCGAGTTTTTTCGCCTGCTGTAGATATGGAAAAATTACTAAGGGAAAAAAGGCTGCCTGTTTTTTCTTTAGAGACCTACAGACCTTTAAATTCTTTTGATATTGTTGGGTTTACTATCCAACATGAATTGGCTTATTCTAATATTTTAAACCTTCTCGAACTGGGACACCTCCCTTTAAGATCGGAAGAGAGGAAAGAAGATGCTCCCTTGATTATTGCCGGTGGACCTGGAGCTTTTAATCCGGAGCCCTTATCCTGTTTTATCGATTTATTTGTAGTTGGAGAAGGGGAAGAGATTATCGGAAAAATGATAGAAGTTTACAAAAAATGGAAAGATAAAAAAGAGAAGCGGGCAAAACTTTTAGGGGAGTTAGCTCAAATAGAGGGAATTTATGTCCCTTCTTTTTATGAAATAAATTATTTTAAAGATGGAAAAATTGAATCGATTGCTCCTAAAAAAGATGCCTATCCTCCGGTAATAAAAAAACAAGTTATTGCAGATTTTGATAAAGCAGCTTATCCTCTTCTTCCTATTGTTCCCAATATCGATGTAATTCATGATAGAATTACCCTGGAAATTTTTAGAGGGTGTACCCGGGGATGCCGCTTTTGCCAGGCAGGGATGATATACCGTCCGGTTAGGGAAAAATCAGTCGATACTTTAATGGGGTTGGCTGAGGAGATCCTTGCCCATACCGGATACGATGAAATATCCTTGTCTTCTTTAAGTTCAAGCGATTATAGTGAGATAAAAAACTTGATTACTAAATTGGTAGATCGATTTGAAGAAAAAGGTGTGGGGATTTCCCTGCCTTCTTTAAGGATAGATTCTTTTTCCGTGGCTTTAGCCCAGCAGGTTCAAAGAGTAAGGAAGACTGGTATTACCCTTGCCCCGGAGGTAGGAAGCCAAAGATTAAGGGATGTGATAAATAAAAATGTTTTGGAAGAGGACCTGTATTCTTCGATAAAAGCAGCTTTTGAGAAAGGGTGGAGGAGGATAAAACTTTACTTTATGGTCGGTTTGCCTACCGAGACCCAAGAAGATGTAGAAGGGATAATCAAACTGGTTAGTCAGGTCGATAAAATGGGAAGAGAAATTACCGGAAAAAAGATAAATATAAATATTAGCGTATCTGCTTTTGTACCCAAATCTCATACACCTTTTCAATGGGAAGCCCAGGAGATGAGGGATATATTATCAGAAAGAGTAAGATATTTAAAGCATAGATTAAATTGGAGAAACATTTCTTTCAGTTACCCGGATATTAACCATAGTTATTTAGAAGCCGTGTTTGCCCGAGGAGATAGAAGATTGGGAGAAGTTTTAGAAAAAGCGCACTACTTGGGATGTAAATTTGATGCTTGGAGAGAACAATTTAATTTTACAGCCTGGCAGCAAGCTTTTAATGATTGTGGTCTTCAAATGGAGTTCTATGCTAATCGAGTAAGAGAGAAAGATGAGATTTTACCCTGGGATCATATCTCTTGCGGAGTCAAAAAGGAATATCTGCTTGAAGAAAAGGATAAGGCTTTAAGAGGAGAAACGACCCCTGATTGCCGCTTCGATCGTTGCACAGAGTGTGGAGTATGTTAGATTAGTCGTTAATGAATAAGGAGAGTTTTATATTTGGAACAAGTAATTAGAGTAAAATATAGTAAGGATGGACCGATTACATATATTTCCCATTTAAACCTGGCGCAGGTTTTTACCCGAACTCTAAGAAGAGCCGATATTCCTGTGGTAGTATCTAACGGTTTCAATCCCCGGCTTAGAATTTCTTTTGGTCCTCCTTTACCTTTGGGTATTAGCAGTATCTCTGAATATTTAGATATTAGAATAAAAGGAGAGATAAAAGTTGAAGAGTTTGTAAAAAGATTAAATCTTTCTTTACCTCAAGGATTAAGGGTACTAAAAGCTAAAATAATCACCCCCGATTCCAATTCTTTAGTCAAGTTAATTGATAAAGCTTCTTACGTTCTTACCCTAAAAATGAAGAAAAAACAATTTGATTTTACAGAAAAAAAGCCAGAAGATGAACGAACGGAGCTTCGGCAAAAAATAGAAAAATATAACAAAAGTTTTTTAAATTTGGAAGAGATTATTATAGAAAAACAGATTAAAAATGGTAGTAAAAGAATAGATATAAAGCCTTCAATTTTAGATCTAAAAGTACAGAATTTTAATTACCCCATTTTAAAGCTTCATTTAGAAATAAGAATAGGGCAGCAGGGAAATTTAAATCCCCGCTATGTCGCAAAAGCCTGGATTTCTGAGTTTTCCGATAATAATGATATCATACGTATCAGCCGTGATGGATTATATATCAGAGGAAAAGAAGTTATTTAGAAATTATAAAAAATAATAAAATTGAATCTTACTTTGTTTTCCTTTGCCTTACTTTTAAAATACTCATATAGCTATTAAGTTTCATTTTTATTCCTTTACTAATGAGATTATTTAGAGTAAAATATATGAGAATAAAATTCGTTAGATAGTTAACTGGTTAATTAGTTTCCTAATTTAAGAAATAGAAGGATTAACCATTTAAAATAAAAATAGGAGTTTTTAATGAATAAAAGAGTAATTATTGATGTGGGTCTAACCGAAGAGAGAGTCGCTGTGATTGAGGCCGGCCGTTTAGTAGAAATCCATATCGAGAGAATTGAAGATGATAAAATTGTAGGAAATATATATAAAGGTAAAGTAACTAATGTTTTGCCTGGAATAGAAGCAGCCTTTGTAGATATTGGGATTGAGAAAAACGCTTTTTTACATATCGATAAAGTCACAGATGGTCAGGATAAAGATAAAAATGTTGAGATGATTACAGAAGCTGATCCTAACTCTATTTCCAAAACTATTTTGGAAGAGATTAAAGTCGGTCATGAAATAATGGTGCAAGTAGTAAAAGAGGCGATACTCCCTAAAGGAGCAAGGGTTACTACCAATATTAGCCTTCCCGGCAGATATTTGGTTTTAATGCCGAATAGTACTAACCTGGGAATTTCTCATCGAGTCGAAGAAGAAAAAGAAAGAGAAAGGCTAAAGAAGGTTGTTCAAAAAATAAAACCTAAGAATACAGGATTAATTATTCGAACTGCCGGGTGGGGAAAAGATGTGGAGGATTTCCTACCCGATCTGGATTTTTTGAGCAGATTGTGGAATAAGATAAAAAACAGGGGAAAGAAAGCCAAGGCACCCATGTTGTTACATGAAGACCTGACGCTTACTTTTCGGATTATCCGTGACCTGCTTACCGAAGAAGTGGAAGAAATTTTAATCAATTCTAATAATGAATATAAAAATATGCTGAAGTTTTTAAGGACTTTATCTTTATCAGAATTAGAGCCTAGAGTCTCCCTCTATACCGGAGAAAAGCCCATATTTGAGGAGTACGATATAGAAAAAGAAATCAATAAGGGTTTACAAAAAAAGATATGGCTCAAATGCGGTGGTTATTTGGTTTTTGACCAAGCTGAAGCCTTGACGGTAATCGATGTAAACACCGGTAAATTTGTGGGAAAAAAAGATATGAGAAAAACTATCTTAAAGACTAATTTACAAGCTGCCGAAGAAATAGGGCTTCAATTAAGGTTAAGGGATATTGGTGGGATTATCATCATTGATTTTATCGACATGGATAATCAGGGAGATATAGAAAAGGTAGTAAATAAGTTAGAGGAAAGTTTAAAAAAAGATAAAACCAAAACTAATATTATCCAAAATACCGAATTAGGCTTAGTCGAGCTTACCCGAAAAAGATCCAGGAGGGATTTGGAAAATATGCTTAGAACCAGTTGTCCCTATTGTTCCGGAACTGGCCGGGTTTTATCTGCCGAAACTATAGGAAATATGGTTCTACGTAAATTGGAAGAGTTGTGTAATACTTCAAGAGCAGAAGCTGTCATATTGGGAGTAAATCCTAAAGTAGAGGAAGATTTATCCGGGGCAAAGATGCTGTTGATCAAACAATTAGAGAAAAAAAGTAAAAAAACTATTTATATCAAATCATCAAAAAATATTCACATCGAAAAGATAGATGTGGTAGCTGTTGGCAGGCTAAAAGAAATAAAGAAAATTAAGCAGATGTTTAAAT
>DSEL01000051.1 GCA_011056645.1 Candidatus Atribacteria bacterium | reverse complement strand
CCATTCCTAAACAAATTCCCAAAAAAGGTATTTTATGTTCCCTCGCATATTTAACTGTTTCAATTTTTCCCTCTATTCCTCTTTTTCCGAAACCACCCGGTATCAGGATTCCATCAATATCTTCAAAAAGAATTTTAGGAGCTATTTTTTTTACTTCATCAGAATCAATTCTTTTTATTTTGACTCTACAATCATTATCGATCCCGCCATGAAGAAGTGCTTCGGTAATACTAATATAAGCATCTTTTAAACTAATATATTTTCCTACCATTCCGATATTAACTTCTTTTTGGGGATGATATATTTTATTAACCATATTTTTCCAATTTTGTAAATCAGAATCTTGGCATTTTAAATTTAACAATTCAACAATTAAATCTCCCAGCTTTTGTTCTTCAAATATTATGGGTACTTCATAAATAGATTTGACATTTATTGCTTCGATTATAGCTTCATTCCTGATATCGCAAAATAAGGATATTTTATTTTTTATTTCCTGGGAAAGTTTTGATTGACAACGGCAGATTACTATATCCGGCTGGATACCAATCTCTCTGAGCTCCCTTACGCTATGTTGCGTAGGTTTTGATTTTAACTCTTTGGCAGCTTCAAGATAAGGGATAAAAGTGACGTGTATGTACAGAACATTGTCTTTTCCTATATCATTTCTAAATTGTCTTATAGCTTCTAAAAAAGGAAGGCTTTCAATATCACCTACTGTTCCGCCGATCTCTACGATTACCACATCCATTTTTTCTTTTGCATTTTGTGAAATATTTTTAATGGTAGATTTTATCTCATCAGTTATATGGGGTATCACTTGCACTGTGGCTCCCAAAAAATCCCCCCTTCTTTCTTTAGCAATTACCGAACTATAGATTTTCCCGGTAGTCATATTATTATCATTCGATAAATTGGTATCAATAAATCGCTCATAATGCCCCAAGTCTAAGTCTGTCTCAGCTCCGTCTTCGGTAACAAATACTTCACCATGTTGAAAAGGATTCATGGTTCCCGCATCAACATTGATATAAGGATCTATTTTTTGTATGGAAATGTTTAAACCCCTACTTTTCAATATCCTTCCGATAGAAGAAGCAGAGATACCTTTACCCAAAGATGAAACTACTCCTCCTGTAACAAAAATATATTTTGTCATAAGTCTCCTTTTTTGTTTAGTTAGTTGGATAACCGTTAACTGGTTAAGAAATCATATTTAAGGTATAAAGTTAGTTTCATGATTTTACTTTTTTTGTTTTCTTAACTACTATTCATATTGTAAAACGTAAATTTGCGTATTTTTAGGCAATGTATCCAAGGTTATTTCGAATTCACTTGATTTTATTCTTTGTACATTTTTTTTATTCGACAGAAATCCATCTACCGGGTCTATGGAGAAGTTAATTGCTTTTGTTTTATAATGCATTGGAATTGCTATCCTGGGTTTAATAGTATCAATAATCTGATCAGCTTGGCTACCATCTATAGTATATAATCCACCTACTGGAATAAAAAGAATATCTATTTTTCCTATATCTTTTAATTTATCTGAATTTAAAATATGCCCTAAATCACCCAAGTGGCATAAGCATAGTCCATCAGCTTTTATAATAAATATGGTATTTAATCCTCTCTTGCCCCCGTAAACACCATCATGAAAAGACAATATTCCTCTAAATTCCATTTTATGTGATTCTCTTCTTACCGCACCCTTAAAAACTACCGGTCTTCCCTTTACTCCTCTAACATAATTATGGTCAAAATGTTCGTGGCTGACTGTTACAATATTGGCTTTGATCCGGGGAAGTTTATAACCAAGCGTTTCATCGAAAGGATCAGTGATAATTTTAATCCCTCTTTCCGATTCAATTAAAAACGAAGAATGTCCTAACCATTTTATTTTCATGATTTTGCTCTCTTTTCTATTTTGCCCGCTCTTTTCTGATATGTTTTTTTATGACATTCTATACTAATTTCATTAAGAAAATTAAAATATTTCTCCAATTATTTTATTTAACCTCACTTTTGCTAATTCCGGTTTATAGTTTAATATAATACTCCCCATTTCGGTTATTTGTATTATATTGAATGGTTCCAATGAAAATATTTTTGTAATTTCTTCTACTTCAACTTCTTGTACTCTTTTCAGACCAGTAAATTTGTTAATATTTTGATTGATGATTTTAGTTAGCGATTCACCATTAAGATAAAGCCTTTTTCCGCTGTTCTGGTATAATATATTTATAATCACCTTGACTAACTTTATTTTTTCATAAAGTATTTTTCTTTTTTCCAGTAATTGGAACATGTTATTTTTAATGGTATTATCCAATAAAAAAAGTGATTCCAAGTTACCTAAAGAAAAAGGTAATTTATCATGTTCTTCAATCAGATTAGACAACCACCTCAGTTCGAATAATGTCACTTTGTTCTTGGTTGTTTTTCGATTTAGTTTATCATAATCGAAATCCGGAGAAAAAATTATCGAATAATCCGAACCGGTTTCCTCTTTTGCTTTACTCAACTCACTCCAATGTTCATACTTTTGTAATTTATCTTCTTTTTTATCTGCTAACTTTGCATCAATAATCAAATTATAGGTTTTATAATCTAATAATGCTTTCGCCAGAATAAAAGATACCTCTCCTTCTAATACAACAGAAGTTTCGAAACCCAAAAATTCAAAGACTTTTTGGAGTAATTTTTTAAGGTTTTCATTATCTTCGGAATTTAACATTCTTAATTGTAATTTTTTTATTTCACTCAACCAATCAAAGAGTCCCCACATTTCTTCTTTCTCTTCGATAAATCGGAAATCTTTCCTTAGAATATTGTCAATATATTTTGAAAACAAATTTTCTTCGTTTACTTCTACCTCTAATACCCCTTCACAAATCTCCTTATAAGTTAATGGTTGATTCGCTTCTTGTAACATCCTAAAAATTTTCTCACCTAAATCGTCTTGAGATTCTACCCTGGTCTCGTCTTCCGTCACCAAAAAATATCGTTTTCTATCATAGTCAATTAAGCCAATATAAATAACGTCATTTACCTTCAACCTTTTCTTTTCATACCATTCTTTTAATCCCACTATATAATTTGATGTATGAT
>DSEL01000050.1 GCA_011056645.1 Candidatus Atribacteria bacterium | reverse complement strand
ATACAATTCTACCCTGGGTTAAATCATAAGGTGACATTTCGACTTTAACTCTGTCTCCAGGTAGTATTCTGATAAAATGCATCCTAATTTTACCTGAAATGTGAGCTAATATTTCGTAACCATTTTCCAATTCAACCCGAAAAGTAGCATTTGGCAAAGATTGAACCACTTTCCCTTGCATTTCTATGCACTTTTCTTTTACCATTAACTATTCCTCCGCCTAAAATCTTTTTACATAACACTATTTATAAGGTGTTAATTATTTAAAGATTGGTTAATATTTCGTTACCGTCTTTAGTTATTGCAATAGAATGTTCAAAATGTGCTGACCGGCTTCCATCTTCGGTTACAACTGTCCACCCATTATTACACAATTTTGTTTTATAGCCACCAATATTTACCATGGGTTCAAGTGCCAATACCATTCCCTCTTCCAACTTTACCCCGGTATGGGAAACACCATAATTAGGTATTTGCGGTTCTTCGTGCAAATAACAACCGACACCGTGACCAACATATTCTCTTACTACTGAAAAATTTGATTTTTCTACTGTTTTTTGGATAGCACAAGAAATATCACCCAACCTGTTACCTATAATTGCTTTTTCTATACCTTTAAACAAAGATTTTTTAGTTATTTCTAAAAGTTTTTGGTCATTTGGTCCTATTTTTCCTACCGGAACTGTTATGGCAGTATCACCATAGTAACCCTCTAAATTTGTTCCGATATCTATACTTACAATATCTCCTTCTCTTAATCTTCTCTTTCCGGGAATACCATGAACGACTTCTTCATTTATAGAAACACATATAGAATGTTGGAATTCATTTTTTTCTATCCTATAACCCTTAAACGCAGGTTTTGCGCCGTGTTTTATTATATATTCCTCAGCAATCCTATCTAACTCTAAAGTAGTAATTCCCTCTTTAATATTTTCTAATATTTTATTTAAGGTGCTCGCAGCTAATTTACAACTCTTCCGAATACATTGAATTTCCTTGTAAGATTTTAAAATTATCATTACTCTAATTATTATAAATCCCTTGTAATATTTTTTTAATCTCCAAAAAAGCGTTGTTACTTAAATGAGCATCTATCACTTTTAGTAATTTTTTTTCCTTATAATATTTTTTCAAGGGTATGGTTTGTTTATCAAATACTTCTAATCTATGTTTTATAGTTTTTTCTTTATCGTCCTCTCGTTGATACAATTCTCCACCGCAGAGATCACAAATATTTTCTTTTTTAGGCGGGTTAAATAATAGATTATAATTAGTACTACATTTTTTGCATACCCTACGACTGGATAATCTTTGTATTATTTCGGAAAAAGCTATCTCGAAATAAAATACATAGTCAATAAATTCATTGAGCTCTTTATTCAATTGATCTAAAGAATTTGCTTGCTCAATAGTTCGAGGGAAGCCATCAAAGATGTAACCTTTTTTACAGTCATCCTCTTTTATTCTTTCTTTTATTATTTTCAGAATAATATGATCCGGCACTAAACTTCCTTTTCTCATGATATTCTCAACTTCTATACCCAACTTATTCTTTTTACCAACTGCTTCTCTCAAAATTACTCCGGTGGAAATTATTGGGATATTAAATTCCGCATGCAATCTTTTTGCTACTGTTCCCTTCCCTCCACCAGGAGGACCTAACAAGATTATTCTCATAACTTCCTCTTTTCTTGAAATTAACTCGATCCCTGTCTGAGGGCTTGATAAATCAAACCCCCAACATTATGAATTTTAATAACTTATGGCCAGGATTATAACCAATAAATTAAGTAACCAACTAACCAGTTAAGTAAATACGTACGATATATATTAGTGCGCAGAAACTATTTCTTGATAAATCCTTCATAGTGCCTCATTAGCATATGTGATTCTATTTGTTGAACGGTTTCCAAAGCTACTCCTACCATAATTAACACAGATGTTCCTCCGAAATAAAAAGTAGTAATTCCGGTAATTTTTATTAAAATATTTGGTAGAATAGCAATTATGGCTAAAAATAATGCGCCACTTAGTGTAATTCGAGTCATTATATGATCAATGTAAACGGTAGTACTTTTCCCAGGTCTTATCCCAGGAATAAAACCTCCGTACTTTTTCATATTGTCTGCCATGTTGGCAGGATTAAAGGTAATCGCCGTATAAAAGAAAGTAAAAATTATGATTAATATAGAGTACAAAACAAGGTATAAAGGCTGTCCCGGCGAAAGAGCATCAGCCAGACTTTTCATAAAAGCAATATTTTGTAAAAATTGTGCAATAGTAGCCGGAAAAAGTAATATTGCCGAAGCAAATATTATAGGAATAACTCCAGCCTGATTTACACGTAAGGGAATATGCGTCCCTTGTCCACCGTACATTCTACGTCCTATTACTCTTTTTGCGTACTGAACCGGTATTCTTCTCTGACCTTTTTGAATAGCAATAACTCCTCCAATAACCACTACGAAAACTACCAATAAGGTTACCAATGGTAAAATGCCAATTTCTCCAACTTTTAAAAGTTGACCGGTTTGAATAATTTGGGAGGGAATTCTGGCAATAATTCCCCCAAAAATAATTATAGAAATCCCGTTACCAATACCAAAATCAGTAATCTGTTCACCTAACCACATTAAAAAACAAGTTCCGGCAGTAAGGGTTATTAATAATAAGAATCTAAAAGCACTTCCCGAAATCATCAATACACCCATATTTTGCAGCCAAACACTTATTCCAAAAGCCTGGACAATAGCTAAAAATACTGTTGCATAACGAGTAATTGCAGTTATTTTAGCTCTTCCATCTTCTCCCTCTTTAGCCCATTGTTCTAAGATTGGCACAACAGATTGCAAAAGACTCATAATAATAGATGCATTAATATAGGGCATTATTCCTAAAGCAAAAACAGAAAAACGACTTAATGCTCCTCCTGCGAATAGATCAAAAAAACCTAATATTCCTCCCTGAGCAAATAAATTAGCCATTGCCTCTTTATCTATACCAGGCAAAGGGAGGTGACTACCAAGTCTAACTACCACTAACATTCCTAGGGTAAAAATTAATCTTTTCTTTAAATCTGGAATTTTAAATAAATTACGTAAAGTGTCTAACAATTATATCACCTCTATCTTCCCACCAGCTGATTCAATCTCGCTTATCGCTTTCTGGCTAAACTTATGTGCCTTGATAGTTAATTTTTTGTTTAAACCACCTTTAGCTAATATTTTTACTCCATGGCCTACTTTTTTTATAATTCCCTTATTAATTAATTCTTTCTGAGTAATTATATCGCCATCTTCAAATATATTTAATCGTCCAACATTTACGATACTATAATTTTTTTTGAATATACTGGTAAAACCCCTTTTAGGAATTCTTCTATAGAGAGGCATCTGACCGCCTTCAAAACCAGGTCTAACTCCACCGCCAGCACGAGAATTTTGACCTTTCGATCCTCGGCAGGAAGTAAAACCATGACCTGAGCCACAACCTCTGCCTACTCTTTTGCGTTTTTTAACTGATTTAGGATCTAGGTATAAATTATTTAATTTCATTACTTGTTACCTCCCTTGGCTGTAATCCTTGCCTATACATTTCCAATACACTTTTTCCTCTTAATTTTGCAACATTTTTCGCATCTTTTAAACTTACCAGAGCATCCATGGTAGCTTTAGCAATATTCAAATTATTATCACTTCCTAAGGATTTTGTTAATATATTTTGATATCCTGCAGCTTCTAATATCGTTCGAACGGATCCACCAGCAATAACTCCGGTTCCAGGAGAGGCTGGTTTCATAAAAACCCGAGCAGCTCCATATCTTCCTATAACTGTATAAGGGATAGTTCCTTTTTTTATTCTTAGTTTTATTAAACTCTTTTTTGCTTTTGCCACTCCTTTTTTAATTGCTTCGGAAACGTCTTTAGCTTTTCCATAACCTATGCCTACTATTCCTTCGCCATTTCCTACGACAACCATAGCGGAAAACCCAAATCGTCTTCCACCTTTTACTACTTTACTGACTCTATTTACAAAAACAACTGCCTCGCTTAACTCTAAACCTTCAGGGTTTATCTTTAGCACTAATCCACCTCCTCTCTCATTTTTTCTTACTATATTTTTGGTGTTCGATTTTTTACTAATTTTTTCCTATTTTATTTATATATTAAAAGACTATCTTTCCTTTTCTAACGTTCTCTGCGACAGCTTTTACTCGCCCGTGATAAAGGTAACCCCCCCGATCGAATACTACTTTTTTTATGCCCTTTTCCTCTAATTTTTTAGCTAAAAAACTACCCAGCGTTTCAGCAGCTTTTATGTTACCCTGATATTTCTCTTTTTTCCTTATTTCGGGATTGAGTGTAGATAGAGATACTAAAGTTATCCCTTTCTGATCATCAATTGCCTGAGCGTATATATGTTTTAAACTCCTGAAAATGCATAATCGCGGCCTTTCACTAGTACCGGATATGTTTTTCCGTACTCTTTTATGTCTTTTTATCCGAGCTAATCTTTTACTTCTTTCAATCATCAATATCAGCACTCCCTTCCTATATGTTAATCCTAGAAAATAGTAATTCATATTATGGAATCGCGTGAATAAAACCAGAATTTAATCAAGAATCTTAAAGGCGATACCCTGTATCTAAAGCACAAGAAGATACAACTTACTTGTATCTATGCCTGCTCGGTATTAATTTTTTAACTAATAACCAGGTAAGCAATTAAATTATTTTTCATTGATTATTTTGCGCCAGTTTTACCAACTTTTCTTCTCACTACTTCATCAATATATCTTATTCCTTTTCCTTTATAGGGCTCTGGTTTCCGTAATAACCTTATTTTAGCTGCAGTTTCACCTACTAGTTCCTTATCTATGCCTTTGATTTTTATTATCTTTTGTTTTTCTACTTCAAACTCAATTCCTTTTGGTGGGTCAACATTTACGGGATGAGAATAACCTACCTGAATAGCCATTTTACCGCCTTCAAGGGTTGCTCGGTAACCTACTCCCTGTATTTCCAATATTTTTTCAAAGCCTGAAAACACACCTTTTACTAAATTATTAATCAAGCTTCTACTTAATCCATGTAAAGAACGATGAAATTTATCATCGGAAGACCTGGAAACATAAATCTGATTTTCTTCTATCTTTACCTTAATATCTGGATGAATGTTTCTTTCTAAAACGCCTTTTTCTCCGGATACTTTTATTTTATTATTATTTAATTCAACTTTAACTCCCTGAGGAATTTTTACTGGCATCCTCCCTATCCTGGACATATAAAACCTCCCATTTTCGTATACTGTATATATATCGCGTCCCGTATTATTTTTAGCGTACAGCGTTTAGAATATAGTTAGTATACGAGTAAAATTTATTTCAACCCGTATTTTTTTAGTAATTTTCTAATTGGCTTCGATGAATCGAGCCTTATATTGATTTATATTTACCAAATATAGCAAATTACTTCCCCTCCAAGATGACGCTGTAAAGCCTCTTTACCAGTCATTATACCTTTGGAGGTAGAAATGATAGCTATCCCAAGACCACCTAACACTTCTGGAATCTCATCTTTTTTCGCATAGACTCTTAATCCAGGCTTACTAATTCTTTTCAGGTTATTAATGGTCTTTTCTTTATTAATATACTTTAAATAAATAGTCAATTGACCTTGTTTCTTATCCTCTCTATGCTTGTAATCTCTAATAAAACCTTCGTCTTTTAATATACGAGTAACTTCTAATTTTAACTTTGATGATGGTACAATTAAAGAATCATGCCGCACCTTGTTAGCATTTCTAATTCTAGTGAGCATATCAGCAACAGGATCCGTTACAACACTCATATATAATATCCTCCTCTCTTTTTAATCCAAATCATTATAATAGATTTCGTTAAATATATCTTACCAGCTTGATTTAGTTACCCCTGGTAATTCTCCTCTGTGGGCCATTTTTCGGAAACATATTCTGCAAATACCAAATTTTCGCATATAGCCTCGAGGTCTTCCACAAATATTGCAACGAAAATATTTTCTTACTTTATATCTTGGTTCTTTTTTGGCTTTTTCTACTAGGGCTGTTTTGGCCACACTATTTCCTCCTTTTATTCCATAATATGAATTAACTATTAATTTATGTCTCGTTATTCGTGAATCATATATAGTGAAAATTCAGGAATCATAAACAGGATCCTATGCTCCTAAATTTTTGATTACTTCAGCATTTCTATTATAAGTTTTGTATTTTATGGGCACAATAGCACCACGAAATACAATACACTACTTTTTAAATGGTACTCCCATTAATTCTAAAAAAGCTTTTCCCTCTTCATCATTTAATGCACTTGTGACAATAGTAATATTCATTCCTAAAGTAGTAGTTACTTGATCAAAATCTATTTCAGGAAAAATTAACTGTTCCTTTACACCAACAGTATAATTCCCTCTTCCATCAAAAGAATCAGAAGGGATACCTCTAAAATCTCGAATTCTTGCAATAGCTATATTGATAAATTTATCTAAGAATTCATACATTTTATCATTCCGTAAGGTAACCTTGCAACCTACTGGCATATCTTTTCTAACTCCAAAGTTAGATATAGATTTTTTAGCCCGGGTGATGATAGGTTTTTGACCGCTAATTACGGCTAATTCCTTTACTGCCTCATCCATAATTTTTGAATCTTTTATAGCACTTCCTAACCCAATATTAATTATTGTTTTTTCCAATTTGGGGACAGCCATCACGCTTTTATATTTAAATTTTTTCATCATTTCCGGTACAACTTGTTTCAAATATTTATCCTTTAATCGGGGCATCATCCAACCTCCTAAACCTTATCTATTATTTCTCCGCATTTTTTACACACTCTTACTCTTTTGCCCTCTTTAATTTTCTCTCTTCTAATAGCAGTAGGTATATTACATTTGTTACAAATTAGTCTGACGTTTGAAGTATGCAATGCGCCTTCCTGCTTGACTATTCCTCCCTGAGGAACTTTTTGGGTGGGCTTAGAGTGTTTTTTTAAAAAATTAACACCTTCCACTATAACTTCCATCTTTTTAGGAAAAATACGAACAATTTTTCCTTTTTTACCTTTATCTTCTCCGATGATAACCAATACTTTGTCACCTTTTCTAAAACTAATTTTATTGCTAACCAAATCGCTACCCTCCCTTTTTATACTACCTCAGGTGCTAGTGAAATTATCTTCATAAAATTTTTATTTCTTAATTCCCGTGCAACCGGCCCAAATATTCTGGTTCCAACCGGTTCATTTTGATTATTAATAATAACTGCCGCATTATCGTCAAACCTAATATAAGAACCATCTGATCGACCAAGTTCTTTTCTGGTTCTTACTACCACCGCCTTAATAACTTCACCTTTTTTGCAGGTTCCACCTACTGCTGCTACTTTAACTGAAGCAACAATAATGTCTCCTATTCTAGCATATCTCCTTTGAGAACCACCCAATACTTTTATACATTGTATTTCTTTGGCACCCGAATTATCCGCAACGAATAAACGCGTTTGCATTTGTATCATCTTTACTACCTTCTCTCCTTAATTAGTATATAGTCGCTAGTCGTTAGTGAATAGTCGCTAGTATTAAATATAAGTTTTCAGTTTATGGTTTATGGTTCATTAAAATGGCGTATAATAATGCAACTCATATGCATTCTGAGCTTTTTAGAAACTTGCAACTTGCAACCTGAAAACTGAGACTTACAACTTATGACTAATTACATATTACTTATTACTGCACTTTATTTACTGAATACT
>DSEL01000049.1 GCA_011056645.1 Candidatus Atribacteria bacterium | reverse complement strand
TTATAATACTTTTGTTAATAAGTTTATAATGAGGAATGTTATTATGATTTTTACTAATCAATGAACTAATTAACCAGCTAACCAAGTAACTATCTGAGGTGTGATATTTATATGTTTCCTATTTGGGATGATGTACCTACAAGAAAGTTCCCCTTGATCACAGTAATTTTAATTGCAATGAATTCAATTATATTTTTATATCAGTTTTCTCTCGGTGGAAGATTCAATGAATTTATCTATTCGATGGGATTGCTTCCTTTTGAAATTACTCATCATATCGACCTTGCTCCGGTAGGTCCGTCTCCCATTTATTTAACCATATTTTCCTCTATGTTTATGCATGGTAGTATTGTTCACCTATTAGGTAATATGTTATTTCTATGGATATTTGGAAATAATGTAGAGGATTATTTAGGTAGAAAAAAATATTTATTCTTTTATCTTATTTGTGGGATCTCTGCTGCTTTAACCCAAATATTTCTTAATCCTGACTCAAGAGTACCGATAGTGGGAGCAAGCGGGGCTATTGCCGGGGTATTGGGTGCCTATTTACTGCTTTATCCTCGAGCAAAAGTTACTACGGTGATTATTTTTGTTTTTTTTATAAGAGTAATTAAGCTTCCCGCACTCCTTGTATTGAGTTTTTGGATAATATACCAATTTTTGTATGGTATATCTTCTTTGGCGGCTGCCACTGGAGAGGGTGGGGTGGCTTGGTTTGCCCATATTGGTGGTTTTATTAGCGGAATTATTTTAATTAAATTATTTCAATCATTTATGAAATAGTATCGATTATTAAGCGTTGAGTATCGGATATAGGTAAAGAAAAAAAAGGGAAAAAGCAGGGGTTTAGTTAATCAAAACCGTAAAAAATCAGGGGCGGATGAATCTGCCCCCTACACAAAAAAAACGATATTAAAACAAGTTTTGAATTTTAAATTATGGTTTTAGTTTTTCGTTTTCTTAATTTTTTATAACTTCTATCTATGATGCTATTTTTCTAATGCAATACGCAATACTCTATACTGGATACTTGACACTGTATATAAAGATTGATAAATGAAACTAAGTAAGCTATAATTTTAAGGATATCAGAAAAAATACCATAGGCAAAAGGAAGGGATAAGATATGATAGGTACTGTTACCTTAAACCCCGCATTAGATGTAATTTTAGAGGTTAATGATTTAAAAATAAATCATTATAACAAAGTTTTAAATGCCCATACAACTTCCGGTGGCAAAGGAATAAATGTATCTAAAGCAATTAGGGGATGTGGCAGGGAAACTATCGCTATAGGATTTTTAGGAGGCGGCAGAGGGAGAGTAATAGAAGAAGAATTAAGAGAGATGGGTATAACGACTAATTTTTGGCATATTGAAGAGAAGACAAGAAGCAATACTATTATTTCAGATATAAAAACCGGAGAGCACACCCTATTAAGTGAAGCAGGGCCTAAAATTACTGAATATGACTTAGAGATGCTAATGTCAATTTTTTACAGAGTTATGTCCCAATGTAGTATCGTTACCCTTTCCGGAAGCTTGCCTCGAGGTGTTCCGATAAATATATACGGTGATTTAATTTCTATCGCCAAAGAAAGAGGAGTAAAAACTATTTTAAATACTTCCGGAGAACAATTTATCAAAGGATTAGAAAAAAAGCCTTTTTTAGCAAAACCTGACCTTCGAGAAGTCAATCGCATTTTTGGAATTACTATTAATCAGGAAAAAAGTGCGGTCAAGGCAGCAAAAGAAGTGGTAGAGAGAGGAGCAGAAATCGCTGTAATATCTCTGGAACAAGAGAAAGATATCATTGCTACCCGGGAGAAAATATGGTTTGCAGAGACTAACTACCATCAGATCGTAAATTTAATCGGTGCAGGTGATGCTTTGATTGCCGGACTTGCCATTGCTCTCTCCGAAGAAGAAAAAAATTTTGAGCAAGCCATAAGCTTTTCTATGGCTTGTGCATTGGCCAGCGCTCTAAGAGAAGAAGAGGAATTTAGTTCAAGGGAAGAAGTAGAAAGATGTCTTCAATATGTGAAACTGAAGAAATTATAAAGATAGAAATAGAGAAAGGAAAATTAGGAATTGAAAATAAAAGATATTATGATCCGGGATGTGACCAGCGCTTTAGCCACCTGTAAGCTTAAAGATTTAATAGAAATATTATCCAGACATAAAATTAGCGGAATCCCAGTAGTTAACCAGAATCAAGAACTGATCGGATTTATCTCTTTACACGACATAATTAGTGCTACTCTACCGAATTATCTTGGAATTATCAACAGCAATTCTATTCTTTCTGAATTTATACAATTATCGAAAAGCTTAAAAGAATTTTCCGACCATCCGATTGAAGAATTTATGCGAAAAAATGTGGTTACTGTTGATGAAGATGACAATGAAGTTTTAGCAGCGGATCTACTTATTAGAAATAAAATTCCGCGGCTTCCTGTCTTACGAAAGGGGAAATTAGCAGGGATAGTAACGCTTACCGACATTTGCCGGGTGTTGATGAAAAATAATGAAAATAAAAAGATATAATAGTTG
>DSEL01000048.1 GCA_011056645.1 Candidatus Atribacteria bacterium | reverse complement strand
GTGTAGAATGTATCAGTATATAAATGTAGAATATAGCGAAGAAACCGGAATTCAGAAGCCAGAAGTGAGAGGTAGGGGTTCGATTCATCGAACCCGCAACGACTATTTTAATTGGAGCAAACATATTGGAAAAGCAAGAAAAAGAAGGAATCATTTGTGTTATCATTACTATTTTCATTGCCGGAGCTTTGCCCATTATCATTAAGTATGGCACAGGAATAATCAATCCCTTGTTCTTTGCTACCTTCAGCAGCTTGATAGCTGGGATTTTTCTGCTTAAGATAGCTATAATTAAAGGTAACTGGGGAATATTAATTGATAAAAGATATTTTTTCTACTTTTTATTAATCGGTTTTTTTGGCATTACTCTTTCTAATATCTGTTTCTTCTTCGGAGTTACTCTAACCAGTGGAATTAATTCCTCTATCCTCTTGCAGATAGAACCCTTATATGCCATATTGATCGGCTATTTATTATTAAATGAAAAAATTACTCCAAAGCAAATATTTTTTACCGCGATAATTATGCTGGGCACTCTGGTAGTAGTATACCGGGCAAAATTTATTTTTAACTGGGGAGATTTATTGGTATTATTGACCCCACTTTGCTGGCAGATAGCTCATTTTTTCAGCAAAAGATTGATGACTAATCATAAAGAGGTTAACCCGATGTTAATAGCTACAGCAAGAACTTTGTATGGAGGGGTTTTTCTATTGATCCTTAGCAGCGCAAAGGGGATCAATCAGTATGATAAATTAGGAGTCAGGAGCGTTTTGTTAATATTGTTATTCCAGGGAATTATCGGTTTTGCTTTACACTATTCTATTTGGTATGAAGCTATCAAGCGATTAAATTTATCCAAGGCTACAACTTTAGTTTCCGTATATCCTACTTTTTCTATTGCCTTAGCCCGATTAATATTAAAAGAAATCCCAAACTTTTATCAAATAGCTGGATTTGGTATAATAATAATGGGAGTCTTTGGCTTATCGAGGATTAAAAGTGAACATAGAGAAAATAATATCCTTAAATATTAAATAAATTTAAAAGGAAGGTGACAGTATATGTTAAGAACCAATAAAGACAGGTTAGTAATGATTTCTATTCAGGGAAGAGTGAGTTATCCGGTAAGCAGAGGACCCTATAGGATTACTTACGACGGTAAACCGGTGACACTGCCCGGAGTAGGTGGCATAACTTATAATATCAAAGTTGGTGATTTTGCTTTTGGATGGGAGGCCGACCATGTAGAACCCGGAGTTTCTACGGTGGTGAACGAAGAAAAAAGAGATGAAGGCCCTAATTGCGCTTACAATATTTTAGCCTGCATGGGGAATCAAGCGCGGGTAGTAAGCGGAGAGGCTAAGGGTGCATTGGGAGTCGTCACCGGTCATCACGGGGGAATTGAACATGTATTGATCGATTTTGACCAGGAAACCCTGGAGAAACTTTGTGTCGGGGATAAGATCTTGATTAAAGCCTACGGACAAGGACTGAAATTATTAGATTATCCCGAGATAAAAATTTTTAACTTGGATCCTTCTTTATTAGAAAAGTTGAATATAAAAGAGGTAGGCAATGGCAATATTGATGTTCCAGTTACTTGTGAGATTCCAGCAAAACTGATGGGCTCCGGATTAGGTTCCGCCAGTGTGGCTAGTGGTGATTATGATATTACCACAGCCGATAAAAAGATGGTAGAAAAATATAAATTAGATCAAATCAGATTTGGAGATATTGTCGTAATTAAAGATGCAGATAATAGTTTTGGAAGAAGCTATAGAGAAGGGGCAGTTTCTGTGGGGATAGTGGTTCACAGTGATTGTGTGATAGCGGGTCATGGTCCCGGAGTAGCAACTCTCCTAACTTCATCCACCAGTAAGAAGATTAAATTTCATATTGATACCAATGCCAACATCGCCAATTACCTGAGTATCGGTACGAAGAGAGAATAATAATTAATGAAAAATGGCTTGAAACTAGTTTTTATGAGGTGATTTTTTGGAAATACGCAAAAAAAGGATTATAAAAGGTGATGGCCGTTATTTAATTTATTATACTTTTAGCGAAAGGAAAGAGGAAGGCAGGGATGTTAGAACTGAGATGGAATCCCATTCTGAAACAATGGATAATAATAGCCACTCATCGACAGAACAGGACTTATAAACCTCCGAAGGATTATTGCCCTCTCTGCCCTACAAAAAAGGGAGGCTTATCTACGGAAGTACCGGCCGAAGATTATGATATCGTAGTTTTTGAAAATAAATTTCCTTCTTTAAGACAAGATTCGCCGGAAGCAAACGAGGAAGACTCTAAATTTTTTAAACATGGTAAAGCCCAGGGAATTTGTGAGGTAGTTCTATTTACTTCTGACCATGATGGGATTATGTCGCAAAAACCCTTAGATCGCTATATTAAGCTGGTAAAGGTATGGAGAGATCGCTATCGGGAGTTAGGGGATAAAGATTTTATCGATTATGTCTTCATTTTTGAAAATAAAGGAGAAGAAGTAGGGGTGACTCTTCATCATCCTCATGGCCAGATATATGCTTACCCTTTTATTCCGCCCGTTATCGAACAGGAGCTAAGTTCCAGTAAAGAGTATTTTGAAAAAGAGGGGGAATGTCTCTTCTGTAAGAACTTAAAAGAAGAAAAAGAAGATAGCAGGCGAATTATTATTAGTAATGATTCTTTTACTGCATTCGTTCCTTTTTCTGCTTCTTATACTTATGAGATTCATATTTATGCCAATCAACACCTTTCTTCTTTTAATGATTTTTCCGAAAAGGATGAAATTGATTTAGCAGCAATTTTCAAAACAATATCAATGAAATTCGATAATCTTTTTGGTTTTGTCTTTCCTTACATCATGTCTATTCATCAGCAGCCAAGCAATGGAACAGGCAAAGAATATTCTCATTTTCATATTGAATTCTATCCCCCTTATCGCACAAAAGATAAACTTAAATATTTAGCTGGGAGTGAAATAGGGGCTGGTACTTTTATTAATAATTGCTTACCCGAAGAAAAGGCTCAAGAACTAAGGAATACGCCACCTGAAGGAGTAGTTTGTTATTAGAGGAGATTTCGGTGCAAAATATAAATAAGCTTTGGAAGATATTTAGCGAAAAATTTGCTGATACCGGTTTAACTAAAGGAGCCTTTTCTGCCCCCGGTAGAGTTAATTTAATTGGTGAACATACGGATTATAATGAGGGATTTGTTCTGCCCATGGCGATTGGAAAAAAGATTATTATGCTGGGACAATTGAGGAATGATCGATTGGTTCAAGTTTTTGATCTTGGTTTTCAAGCTGGAGATAAATTTTCTTTGGATAATTTATCTCCTTCCCAGAAAGATATCTGGGTAAATTACTTAATGGGTGTGGCAGACGAAATACAAAAAGCAGGTTATTCTTTGCAAGGAGCAAATCTTATTTTTACCAGTGATATTCCTCAGAGAGCGGGCTTGAGTTCTTCTGCTGCCTTAGAGGTAGTAACTGCCTTAACTATAACTAAATTAAATTTAAGGGAAATGAAACCGATTGAAATGGCTCATCTCTGTCGGAGAGCAGAAAACAATTTTGTAGGTGTATCTTGTGGAATTATGGATCAATATGTTTCTTGTTTAGGCCAAAAAAATTATGCTCTTTTTATTGATTGTAGGAGCAATGAATATGAGCTAGTCCCTTTTAAAGATCACAATTATCAGATAGTAATCTGCAATTCCAAAGTTCAAAGAGGGTTGGTTAATTCTGAATATAACAAAAGAAGAGAAGAATGTAAAAGAGCTGTTGATTTTTTTAAACATAAATTAAACCGCGAGATACGAAGCTTAAGAGATATTACCATAGACGAATATAAAATATACCAGAGCCAATTACCGGAGGTTATTGCCCGAAGATCCAGGCATGTGCTTTCAGAAAATGATAGAGTTCAAACTGCGGTACAGGCTTTAAGAATGAAGAACTATCCTATCTTTGGTCAACTTATGATAGAATCCCATAAAAGTCTTAAGGATGATTATGAGGTGAGTTGTAAGGAATTGGACTTTCTGGTTGATTTAGCTTTAAAACAAGAAGGAGTCTTGGGGTCGAGGATGACAGGTGCGGGCTTTGGAGGTTGTACGGTAAACCTATTAAAAAAAGAACATGTTGATGCCTTTAAAAAAACGATTGTACAGGAATATAGAAAAAATATCGGTATCACACCGGACATATACATAACCTCACCTGCTGAGGGAGCCAAAGTTTTGGAGTTCAGGTGATAAGGAAATATTAGGAGGTGTTAAGGTGGCAAAATATGTCATAGCTCTGGATCAGGGGACTACCAGTTCTCGAGCGATCATCTTTAATCATAATGGAACGATAGTAAGTACTGCCAGTAAGGAATTTAGACAGATTTATCCAAAACCTGGCTGGGTAGAACATAACCCTATAGAAATTTGGTCTTCCCAGATAGAAGTGGCAAAAGCTGCTTTAGATAAAGCTGACCTAAAAGCGGGAGATATAGTTGCACTTGGTATAACTAATCAGAGGGAGGCTACTATAGTCTGGGATAAAAAAACAGGTAAACCGGTTTATAATGCGATCGTATGGCAATGCCGAAGGACTGCTCCTATCTGCGACCAACTGAAGAAGAAAGGGATGGCAGAGGTTATCCAAAAAAAGACCGGACTGGTGGTTGACGCCTATTTTTCCGGTACCAAGATTAAATGGATTTTAGATCATGTAGATGGAGCCAGAGAAAAAGCTCAAAAAGGAGAAATTCTTTTTGGTACAGTAGATAGCTGGCTTATCTGGAATTTAACCGAAGGGAAAGTTCATATTACCGATTATTCTAATGCTTCGCGAACCATGATATTTAATATTCATAATTTGGATTGGGACGAGGAGATATTAGGAGAACTGAATATTCCCCGAGAGATGCTCCCTAAAGTTCTACCCTCGAGTTATATTTATGGA
Organism: Candidatus Atribacteria bacterium; assembly: GCA_011056645.1. Taxonomy (NCBI): domain Bacteria; kingdom Pseudomonadati; phylum Atribacterota; class Candidatus Phoenicimicrobiia; order Candidatus Pheonicimicrobiales; family Candidatus Phoenicimicrobiaceae; genus Candidatus Sediminicultor; species Candidatus Sediminicultor quartus. The sequence continues at coordinate 5,555 of DSEL01000048.1, read as the reverse complement.
AGCTCAGATAAAGAGATATTCGGAGCAGAAATTCCTATCTCCGGAGATGCCGGAGATCAACAAGCCGCTCTTTTCGGACAGGTCTGTTATGAATCGGGTATGGCCAAAAATACCTATGGAACCGGATGTTTTGTCTTGATGAATACCGGGGAAAAAATCGTTTCCTCAAAAAATGGTCTTTTGACTACTATTGCCTGGGGAATTAATGGTAAAGTGGAATATGCCTTAGAAGGGAGTATCTTTATCGGCAGAGCAGTAGTCCAATGGTTAAGAGATGAAATGGGCTTGATAAAAAATTCTAATGAAATTGAAAAATATGCGCTAAAAGTTAAAGATACGAATGGGGTTTATTTAGTCCCTGCCTTTGTGGGTCTTGGTGCTCCTTACTGGGATATGTATGCTCGGGGTATCATTGTAGGATTGACCAGGGGGGCAAAGAAAGAACATATAATGAGAGCGGCACTGGAATCAATTGCTTATCAAAGCCGTGATATCCTGGAAGTTATCCAGAAAGATTCAGGGATTTATTTGAAAAAATTAAAAGTGGATGGCGGAGCAGTTAGAGATAACTTTTTAATGCAATTCCAATCTGACATTCTGGGAGTCCCGGTAATAAGACCTAAAATTGCAGAGACTACTGCTCTGGGCGCAGCATACCTTTCTGGTTTAGCGGTTGGTTATTGGAAAAATAAAGAGGAGATTGCTCAAAAATGGAAAATAGAAAAAGAATTTTCTCCTAATATGGATGAAAAAACAAAAGAAACATTATATAAAGGCTGGAAAAAAGCCGTTAGCCGATCTCTAAACTGGGAAGAACGCCTTTAAACGTGCCTCAATTTTCGAAAAATTAGCAATTACGACCCCCATTTTTAGCCTATTTTTACCTCTTCGAAACCATGAAACCATTATAAATAGCCATTTTAAGATTTTGAGATGAGAGAATTTTAGTTAAAAAAGTACCATTTTTAAGGGGTAAAAGTACCTATTTTTTAAAATTATGCGTCTGAGAGCGTCTATGAGATTATTCCTTGAAACCCCTATTATATAAGGCTTTCAAGAAGGTATTTTTCCACAGGTTTTACACATTTTTCCTATTTATTTGATATAATAGAATAAGTAAAAAAAATATTTATTTTGAAAAACATGAATTCTGACAACGGTTGTACTAGTTCAAAATTACTTGAGTCGTCCTGGAAGAAAAGAGGAGAGAGATAATAAAAAAGTGGATTAAATCAGGAAGGATAAAAGGGTGACAAAGAACCGCTTCCTTGATGCGATTCCGTTAGGTGAAATTATGGCTTTAAAAATTAAAAGGAATTTTAAAAAATGAAATGTCGCAAACTTGGAAAAACAGGACTAAATGTTTCTAAAATCGGTTTGGGAACAGAACACCTAAACAAAAAATCAAGTAGAATAGTTTATTCAGTTATATGTGAAGCTATTGAAAGAGGGGTAAATTATTTTGATATTGTTTTTGCTTTCAAAGAATATAGAGATAATCTTGGCTATGTTTTAAAAGAATACAGAAGCAAGGTAATTATTGCAGGACATATTTGTTGCTCTGAGACTAATGGTCAATATCGATTGTCCAGAGAGGTAAAAGAAAATGAAATGCTTTTTAATGATCTTCTAAAAAGGTTACACACAGATTATGTAGATATTGTCTTTATTCAAATGGTAAATGAAATGGCCTCCCATAAAGATATTACAAAAACTGATGGAATTATGGAGTTTGCACTCAGGCTTAAAAAAGAGGGAAAAGTTCGTTTTATAGGAATAAGTGGTCATAAAGTCCCGGCAGTGAAAGCCACAATAGATACAGGGTATGTTGATGTGTTAATGTTTCCCATTAATATTGCCTGGGATTTTGTACCTGGAAGAAAAGATATCCTCGAAATTTGCTCAAAAAACTCCATTGGTCTGGTGGCAATGAAACCCTATGCCGGGGGTAGAATATTTCAAAAACGAAATTCAAAATATATAACCACGGTTCAAGCACTAAATTACATTCTTTCTCATAAAGCGATTTCAACAGTAGTCCCTGGCGTAAAAAATGTAAAAGAATTAAAAGAAACTCTTAAATATCTTGAAGCATCCAACAAGGAAAAAGATTATAGTGCAATTATTGCTGAATCCCAACAGGATTTACATGGTAATTGTGTATATTGTAATCATTGTCTCCCTTGTCCTGAAGGGATTGATATTGGTAAAGTTATAAATAAATTAGATATAATTACAGAAAACAATATAAAGATTAAATCCAAACTTGATTCATATTATCCTGGCAGAATTAGATTAAGTCGAGAAAATTTTAAAGGGTTATCAGATGATATTTCAAAATGTACTGAATGCGGCATTTGTATGAGACGTTGCCCATTTGAAGTAGATGTGATTGGCAAAATGAAACAAGCAATTAAAGTTTTTGGCAAATAAAAACCCAGTGAAGGATGTCAAAGGATACATCCCAATTTTTAGAGAATGAATATACATTTTTAAATTTAATAAATAGGGTAGGTGTGACAATAAAATCAATGGCGACATTATGAGATTAAATAATGCTTATTTTAATTTTTGCTTGAATACCTTGATGATAATTCAAATAGACATATCGAGTGGATAATAAAGGGTTAAGTCTTACAATGTAATATCTAACTGTTATATTTCAAGATCTGGTCGTAAAGGTAAAGATCATCCTAAATATTCTATACTATGGTCGATAGCTGATTTTAAACTTTCAATTTCCATATCTTGTATAACCTTGGAAAAAGGTTCAAAAGAAATATTTCCCGAATAACCAAGCTTGAGAAGTAATGTTATCTGCTCCTTGGTTTGAAGTTTATCTTTTTCCGAGACTAAAACACGATGATTATCTCTATATTCTTCAGCGAGAATATTAGATTCTACTCCGGAGATGTGGACTAATCCGGTATAAGATATATCATAATCATTTTTAATAGTATCCAAGGTATCAGGGCCTATATGGTGATGGAAGGTGTCATGAACAATTTTATAGACCGGATAACCTGATTCCCGAATAGCTTTCATTGCCGTAACCATAGATCGAAGAGAACATTCTTTAAATCCCAAGGGCTCTAAATAGCCTTGCATGCCGCTATCTTTAAACAAGAGAGCAAAAGATTTTAAAGCTAATACGGTTTCTTTGAAAATTTCTTCTGAACTCCTTTTATCATTAACATCATTGTTTGGGCATAATACAATTGCTTTGCAGCCGATAGATTGTGAAAGATTAATTAATTTTTTTAATTCCTTTATGGACTCTGGTAGAATTGCGGCTAAATTAAATTTTTGGAGGGCATTGATGGTTAATATTTCCACTCCATATTTTTTGGAGAGTTCTTTTAGTTGCTCTGCCGTATAGTCATCAATTATCTTTCCTCCGGGAAGGTCATTGCGTAATTCAATTTTATTTAAATCCAAATCTTTAGTAAATTTAAAGAAATCTTTTAAGCCTAATTTTGGATAAATGATTCTGTTAAGGCTGATTCTTGATCGATTAATCATTCTATATCTTCCTCCTTTTTTATATAAATATTATTTTATATATTTCTAAGACTGATTGTTTTTTTTTGGATATTTTATCTTGAGTTTTGAAGTGTTCGATCAGATGATTTTATTTTATAATTTATTTATTTTCTTGGTTATTTCTGTTGGATAGTATAGCATATTATTTTATAAGTGTCATTTAAATATGGGACCGAATGATAATTATAATAAAAATAATTCAGAACAATTCCAAATGGTAAAAGAAATATCTTCTTTTATCTTCCTATGTTTGATAAGATGAAATTGGATCAAATCTTTATTGACCGTTAGTTCTATTTTAGCTATCCTTTGTTTATAGGCATAGCATCGTGGATATATTAATTTTTTTACTAAGATTAAATATTCGGGAAACTGGAGAACTTATGAGTTTGGATTATAGTACGATAATGATGAGAAGAATAGTATTTAGGGGGTAATGATATGGCTGGGCCAGGTGCATATTTTTTCGGAGAGGAAGAAAGGAAAGAGTTATTAGATGTAATGGAGTCTGGGTATTTATCCAGGTATGGCAAGGAAGATGACCCTCGATTTAAACATAAAGTAGTAACATTCGAAAGGGAATTTGAGAAATATGTCGGATCACGTCATGCAGTAGCGGTAAATGGTGGTACCGGTGCTCTTATAACAAGCCTTGCGGCTTTGGGTATCGGTCCGGGAGATGAAGTTATAGTGCCAGGTTATACATTTATTGCTTCAATTTCATCGATTATCTACGCCAATGCCATTCCTGTTTTGGCAGAAATTGACGAATCTTTAAATATTGACCCGGAAGATATTAGAAAAAAAATTACTAAAAGAACAAAAGCGATTATGCCTGTTAATATGCTTGGTAATCCGTGTGATATGGATAGTATTATGGAGATTGCAAATGAACACCACCTTTATGTGATTGAAGACTGCTGTCAAGCTTTCGGTGCAACTTATAAAGGGGAAAAGGTTGGTACAATCGGTGATATTGGAGCTTTTTCATTAAATATAAATAAAACCATTACTACTGGTGATGGTGGTGTTGTAATTACCGATGATGATGAATTATATGAACGCACCTTTGGATTTCATGATCAAGGCCATAAACCAAATAGAATGGGATTAGAGATTGGAAGTAGGAGTTTAATCGGTATGAATTTAAGAATTAATGAGCTCACCGGAGCCGTAGCTTTAGCCCAGTTAAGAAAGACAGACAATATTATATCCATACTTCGTGATAAAAAAAGAAAATTAAAGAATGCCATTTCAGTAAATAAAAAATTGAAATTTAGAAAAATAAATGATGAAGGTGAAATTGCAACAATATTAACCTTGCTTTTTAATGAGAAAGGAACAGCAGATAAATTCGCTGCTGAAATGGATGTAAAGACTCTCTCTTATTCAGGATGGCACGTGTATAATAATATGGAACAGATATTAAATAAAAAAACAGTCACGGAGTATCAATGTCCTTTTGTTTGTGAAAGGTATGGACAAGAAATAGAATATAATAAACATATGTTGCCTAAAACTGACGAAATACTTGGAAGGGCAGTGAACATTAGCATAGGCGTTGTCGATCCAGGTATTGGCGCTGGTTTTGGAATTTCAATACTTTCAAATGATAAAGAAATTGAACAAGTTGCCGATAAAATTAATAAGGCATTGAAAGTATTGTGAATTAGTCAAATAGAAATATTTATCAAAAACCTTAGTTATTCCAGGAATAGAAATTTCTACTTTTTTGGACATTTTGTGCTTATCGATTGGATTGGTGATTTCAATTGGTTTTCGCTCGAACAGGAAAGTACCTTTAATAAACCAGAAGTCTATAGTTAAAAAAATGTGGACATTGTTGGATTTTTTATTTTTCGGTGTAATAAAAGACTGTCAGAATGGCTATATTCTACGAAGATTTTATAAATATTCCTTATAAAAAGAAAAAAAGGGGGAAATTATAGTGGTTACTATTAATAAAAAGCCCTATAAAGCATTCATTGTACCTCATACCCATTGGGATAGAG
>DSEL01000047.1 GCA_011056645.1 Candidatus Atribacteria bacterium | reverse complement strand
GTATAATAAACTAAAGTTAATTAAGTACTTTGGTAATTTCATTAAAATTATCTCGACATTTATCTAATAGTAAAATATTTTCCGGGGGTACTATTTATGAACAAAGAAAATGGAAATATTACTTTTCAAAAAAGTGTCGACCAATTTTTAATACAGCATCGGAGTATCCTTGACCTTATGACTAAATATCAAGAATCTAATGCCCGTGTAAACCGGGCAATTGCTAAAGCGGTTACCCAATGCGGTTGTATACAAATTAAAGCAAAGAAGCAGACCATTCCTTCTAGCGCAAAATTGATGGAAATGCATAAATTTATGGATACTCACATAGAAGGATCATTATGTGATAGTTGTAAAGAAATTATTGAAACAGAATTAGGTTCAAGTCTTTTTTATGCGACCGCAATATGCAATATATTAAATTTAGATTTAGATAAAATAATTAAAAAAGAAGACGAAAGAATTTCAACTTTAGGCATTTATAATCTTACTTAATTAGTTAGCCAATTATTTAATTAACCGATTAGCCAATTCACCAATTCACTAATGCTCCGATTGACCGATTAAATTGGCTACCAGTGTACCAGTCACCTGATCTTCCGGTCTACTTACTTAACTGTAATATCTGTTCTTTTCTCTTGTTCAGTCTACCTGCTTATCCTCACATAATATGCAATACTAATTTATTCTGAACCTGGCTCCTGACTACAGGCTTCTTTACGAAATGCAATTCACGAGATATGATTTCAGCTTCTTTCTTCCATTTCTTAACCAGATAACCAACTAATTAACCAACTCTAATTGTATGCCACACATACTAACGACATTTCACTATTCACTAACAACTAATTAATGGCAAGGTTTATAGCTTCTTGGACGGTCTTTGCTCCAATAATCTCGAGTCCTTTTTTTGATGAAAAATTGTTTAAGCCCTTTAAATTGCCCTTGGGAATAATACATCTTTTAAAACCCATTTTAAATACTTCCTGTATTCGTTTCTCTACCTGATTTACCATCCTTACTTCTCCGGCCAGCCCTACTTCTCCAAAAAAAACCGTAGCTTGATCGATCGGTACGTCCTTAAAGCTTGAAGCTATAGCCATAATAATAGCCAAATCTAATGCAGGTTCTAATACTTTTATCCCACCGGCAATATTGACATGGACATCTTGAGAATGCAAAGAATATCCCAATCGTTTTTCGAGAACTGCCAAAATAAGTAAAATCCGATTATAATCTACTCCCGTAGCCATTCTTCGAGGTATGCCCAGGTTACTATAACTCACTAAAGCTTGAATTTCTACCAATAATGGCCTGCTGCCTTCAAAGGTAGCTGCCACTACTGAACCGGAAACATGAGAAGGTTTTTCTGAAAGAAGTAATTCAGAAGGATTTAATACTTCTTCCAGGCCTTTCTCCCCCATTTTAAATATGCCTAATTCGTTGGTAGAACCAAATCGGTTTTTGGTGGAACGAAGTATTCGGTAAATATTGTATTGCTCGCCCTCCAGATAGAGAACGGTATCAACAATATGCTCAAGAACTTTAGGCCCTGCTAATATTCCTCCTTTGGTAACATGTCCGATAATAAAAATAGATATTTCTTTGCTCTTAGCTAAACGCGTTAATTGAGCAGTACACTCTCTTACTTGACTAATACTTCCGGGGGAGGAACTAATCTCGTAATCATTAATAGTCTGGATGGAATCTACAATAACTACTTTTGGTTTAATTTCAATTATATGTTTTTCTATAGTTTCTATATCAGTTTCAGATACTAAAAAAAGTTTTTCAGCAAGTACACCTAATCTTTCAGCCCTTATTTTAATCTGATAAAGTGACTCTTCTGCAGAAATATATAGTATTACTCCATAGTGACTACTCAAAGCATTGGCTATCTGTAAAAGAAGGGTAGATTTTCCTATACCCGGTTCTCCTCCAACTAAAATAAGGGAACCAGGAACAATCCCTCCACCTAATACTCTATCAAACTCCGAAATTTTTGTTTGATATCTCGATTTGCTTTCTTCTATCTTAATTTTACTAATAGGTAAAGGAATAGAATGTTCTTCGGGAAGAAGAGAATATTTTTTCTCTTCTTTAAATATTTCTTCCAGTAAAGTATTCCATGCTCCACAATCGGGGCAACGTCCTAACCACCTGGAAGATTCATAACCACATTGCTGGCAGCGAAAAATAGATCTTTCCTCTTTGCTCATTTTATTTCCTCTATCTTGATTAGTTTATTTTTTTCTTGGCAGAAAATATTATTTTCCCATCCTTTACCTTAATTAATATGCAGTCCCCTTCTTTAAACTCACCGGCTAACAATTTTTCAGAAATAGGATTTTCTATCAATTTTTCAATAGTCCGCCGTAAAGGTCGGGCTCCAAAATTAGAATCATAACCTTCTTTGGTCAGCAATTCATTAACTTTCTCGGTTGTTTTCAAATCAATCTTTCGCTCTTCTAATAATTTTCTTACTTCATTAGCTATTATTAGACTTGCAATTTTTTTAATTTCCTCCTTGGTAAGAGATTTAAAGACTATGACCTCATCAATTCGATTTAAAAATTCCGGTCTAAAAGTTTTATTTAACTCTCCCATTACACTATTTTTTATCTCTTTATAAGAGATCTCTTCGGGTTCATTGGTTCCCCGAAATCCCAAAGCGGCGTCTTTTTTAATCAAGGTAGCTCCAACATTAGAAGTCATAATAATAACTGTATTCTTAAAATCTACTAATCTTCCCTGGGAATCAGTTAGCCTGCCATCTTCAAATATTTGCAGTAATATATTAAAAACTTCGGGGTGTGCTTTCTCTATTTCGTCCAATAGAATTACCGAATAGGGTTTTCTTCTAACTTTCTCTGTTAATTGGCCTCCCTCCTCATACCCCACGTATCCGGGGGGAGCTCCAACCAAACGAGATACAGCAAATTTTTCCATGTATTCTGACATATCTAAACTGATCAGCGCATTTTCATCACCAAAAAGAAATTCCGCTAAAGATCGAGCTAATTCTGTTTTGCCGACACCAGTAGGCCCTAAAAAAATAAAAGAACCAATAGGACGCTTAGGGCTTTTCATTCCTGCTCGTGCTCTTCTTATAGCTTTAGAAATAGATATGATGGCTTCATCCTGTCCTACTATTCTTTTATGTAATTCTTCCTCCATTCTAAGTAGTTTTTGCGCCTCTTCCTCTTTAAGAGAAAATATTGGAATCCCGGTCCAGCTGGATACAATATCCGCAATATCTTCCTCTGTAACTTCTACTTTGCTAACCATTTTTCTAGTTTCCCATTTTTCTTTCATTTTTCGGAGTTCAGCTTCCGACTTTTTTTCCTTATCTCTTAATTGAGCTGCTTTTTCAAATTCTTGTAATTTTACTGCTGATTCCTTTTCCTTCCTTATTCTATTTAATTTCATTTCCGCTTCTTTCATGTCAGGCGGAGAAATAGTGTTTTGTAATTTAATTCTGGAAGCTGCTTCATCTACCAAATCAATAGCTTTGTCCGGTAAAAATCTACCCGATACATAACGAGCAGATAAATGTGCTGCTGCCTCTAATGCTTGATCGGTAATTTTTATGCTATGATGAGCTTCGTACTTGTCCTTAAGTCCTTGCAATATCATAACAGTCTCTTCTATCGAAGGTTCGGAGATATAAATTGGTTGAAATCTTCGCTCTAATGCGGCATCTTTTTCAATATATTTGCGGTATTCATCGGTAGTAGTTGCACCAATAACTTGAAGTTCTCCCCTTGCTAAAGCAGGTTTTAATATATTAGAAGCATCTATTGCTCCTTCAGCAGCTCCGGCTCCAACCAAGGTGTGTATTTCATCAATAAATAATATGACATCGTTTGATTCCTGAACCTCTTTAACAATTTTCTTTAATCTCTTCTCAAATTCACCTCGGTATTTAGTCCCGGCAACAATTAAAGCTAGGTCAAGGCAGATAATTCTTTTCTCTTTTAAAATCTCCGGAACATCATTATTGGTTATCTTCTGGGCTAAACCTTCTACAATAGCCGTTTTTCCAACACCAGCTTCCCCTATTATACAGGGGTTATTTTTCTTTCTTCTACTTAAAATTTGTATCACTCTTTCAATTTCTCTGCTCCTGCCAATAACCGGATCCAATTTATCCTCTCGTGCTAGATTAATCAAATCTCTTCCAAATTCATCTAAAGCAGGGGTTTTTGTTGATTTTTTTCCTGGAGCAGAGGAAATGCCCTGAGTCTCGTCTTCCATTAAAACTTTCATAATTTCAGAATATACATTATCCAGATTAATACCCAAGTCTGCTAATATTCTAACTGCTACCCCGTTTCCTTCCTTTATTAATCCTAACAAAATGTGTTCGGTGCCGATATAGTTATTTTTTAATTGACTTGCTTCTTGAGAAGCCAATTCTAAGATTTTTTTTGCGCGAGGAGTAAAGGCAATCTCGCCTACTTGCTGATACTCACCTTTTCCTATTAGCCGTTCCACTTCTTCTACTACTTTATCTATATTTGCTCCTAATTGTCTTAAAACCTGAGAGGCGACCCCTTCCTCTTCTTTTATTAAACCAATAAGAATATGTTCAGTCCCTATGTAATCATGATTCAACCTTATCGCTTCTTCTTGAGCTATCATGATAGCCCTTTTTGCTTTTTCGGTATATCTTTTAAACATTCTTAATGCACTTCCTTCTATTTTAGTCGATAATTTTAAATACCTTTTTTAGATAATTTATGAAAATAATCCAACTCGCTATAGCCCACACGGATTATTCCTTATTAATCTCTTCTCTAATTAATAGCGCTCTATGTAAATCTCGGTTTAGTGGATCTAAATCTTTACCAGCTAACATTTGTAAATAGGCTGGTTGTATCAATAACATTAATTTATTTAAAATCCCTAAATTAGGATGAGGAATTATCCCTAATCCTACTCCGAACCTTAATTTAGATAGCAACTCCATTGCTTCCGCCGAAGATATGACACGGGCGCTACTTAAGATACCATAAGCTCTATAAGTCTGATCTTCCAACTGATTTTTAGAATTTAATAAAAGCTCTTCCCTTGCTTTCTGTTCTTTATTTATTATCTGTTGATTTACCTTTTCCAAATTATCAATAATTTCTTCTTCTGCAAGACCAAGGGTGATTTGGTTGGAAACCTGGAATAAACTTCCCATTACTTCAGTGCCCTCGCCGTAAAATCCTCTCACTACGTAACCTATTTTAGAAATGGCTTTTAGTATATCATTGATACCGTTAACCATTACTAGAGCTGGCAAGTGTAACATTATCGAAGCTCTCATCCCGGTTCCCACATTAGTAGGACAAGAAGTTAAGTATCCTTCTTTTTCGCTAAAGGCATAAGTTAAATTTTTTTCAATTCCATCATCGATTTCATTAATAAGTGTCCAAATATTTTTTAACTGTAATCCTGAAAGTAAATATTGAATTCGAAAATGGTCTTCTTCATTGATCATGATACTCAGGGTCTCTTTTTGATTAAAAATGCATCCGCGGTAAGAGTGTTTTTCCTGAGCATGATAAATGCTAATTAAGTGTTTTTCCACTAAAAATTGATTTTCCAGGGGAGTTAATTCATCTAATAAAAGTAATTTAGAATTCTTGAAAAGAGAATCTTTTCCTACCATCTGCTGACTCAGCTCGAAGATTTTTTTTAACTGTGCTTTCTCTGCTCGCGGTGAGAAAGGAACTCCTTCTACATTTCGTGCCAATCTAATTCTCGAACTTATCACTATGTTCGATAAGGGACCTTGTCCGTTAACCCACTCGGCTGAAGATTCCTTTAGATTTTGTAGTATTATATTTTTACTCTTATTTTGCATTCTTTTTCTTTAGCGCTCCTTCAAGCTTTAATATCTCATCTCTTGTCTTTGCTGCCTTCTCGTATTCTTCCTTTAATACTAGTTCCTGCAATTCCTTCCTAAGTTGTTTGATTTTTCTAATTTTATTCAACCTATCCTTAGATTGCCGCGGTATCTTCCCCACATGTTCACTATTTCCGTGTAACCTTCTTAAAAGAGGAGTTAATTGTTCTCTAAAATCATAATAACATACGCTACAACCTAATTTCCCAGATTGTTTAAACTGATCATAGGTTAAATGGCAATTACTACACTCTATTTTTTTATCCGGAGTAACTCCTTCCTCTTGGTGATAAAGATCTATAGCATTTAATAATCCGGCTAATAAATCATTAATGCCAAACTGGGGAAGAGGAAATAGGGAAAATTTATCACCATACGCAGAAGCGCAATCTTTACATAAATGTATCTCTGTTTTTTGTCCTCCGGCGATTTTCACAAAGGATATGGTAGCTTCTTTTTTCTTGCATATTTGGCATAACATCTCTATTTATTTTTCCTCCCATATTCCAAATGATTACCCACTTATTTAAATCTGGTTAGATTATAGTTTATGATATAAATATTTGTCAATAAATCCAATATAGTATAAAGTCTATAGTATCATGTACCGAGTAAAGCAAATAAAAGAAAAATAGAAAAAGTTTACATGATTGTTTGCTTATTTTATAAATTTCAATATCAAGTCCATTACCTCGGCAACCATCTCCTGAGAAATATCATCGGAAGAGACAGATGAATCAAAGCAGGAGTTTACATGGTTTTCCAAAATTAATTTACTTGCCTGATTAAGAGCCGATTTAACCGCGGTCATTTGAATCATAATATCTGAACAGGGTCTTTCTTCAATAATCATTCCCTGAATACCTCTGATCTGACCTTCTATCCTTTTTAATCGACTTAATATTTTTATTTTTTCCAATTGATTAAAGAATGAATCATTCATAACAAGGACACTTTACCTATATTAATTTATACCCTGTGGGGGTATATAAATAATACCGCGAAACATCTTGATTGTCAAGAGATTCTCATATATCATAAGGACAATTTTATTTAAATATTCAGTCATTCAGTTTGCTAGTCTTTTTGCGTAATTAGTTAAACATTGATTTGGTAAACTAATATCTATATTGATTTTACTTAACCAAATAAATCACTTACCAGTTATCTTATTCTATATATCAGTATTTTTTCTTGATTTTGTCTTCTGATTACAGGTTTCTGCTTTTTTTTACGCGCTAAGAAACACAATATATAAACCACTATCTTGATTGGCTAACTAACTAGCAGCATGCTATAATAAAATATGAAAACTTCACCTATCAATTATAAAAAGTTCAATATTCCAAGTATAACTTTAATATAAGAAATAATGATAAATAATAATCTTGAAGAAAAAAAAGAAGAAATAAAATTTTTAGCGGATAGAATGCTGGGTAAATTAGCTAAATGGTTGCGTATCTTTGGTTACGATACCCTTTACCCTTCCTTTGATAATGATTTATCTCTCATCTTAATTGCACGACAAGAAAACAGAATATTACTCACTAGAGATGCTAATCTAATCAAAAGAAGAGACATCTGTGATTTCTTGTTTATAAAGGGTGATCAATGGGAAGAACAATTAGCGGGGATAATAAAGGGATTAAAATTAAAAATTGATCCATATTCAAAAATTTTTTCTCGTTGTTCTCTATGCAACACTCCCACTATAGATATCGATAAAAAAGAAGTAAAAGCTCATGTACCCTCTTATGTTTTTTTAACTCAAGACAAGTTTGTTTATTGCCCTTCCTGCAAAAAATATTACTGGAGGGGAACTCACTGGCAACGAATGCTAAGCAAAATTAAATTGATACAGGGGACGGTTCTCTGTATCAATAATACATTCAGCTAACAAATGAAAAAGAAATTAAAATGATACAGAGAACCGTCCCCTGTATCAATATCAGGGTAAAACTTCTATGCCGGGAAGCTGTTTTCCGCTTAAAAATTCCAAAGAAGCGCCTCCACCGGTAGAAATATGAGTCATTTTCTCTGCTAATCCTGCGTTTTCGAGTGCAGCAATAGAATCTCCACCACCAACGATAGTTACTGCTTTTCCCTGCATATCTGCCAATAGCTTGGCTATTCTATTGGTGCCTTTAGCATATTTTTTAATTTCAAATATTCCCACGGGACCATTCCAAAATACAGTCTTGGCCTTTTTAATCTCTTCTTCAAACATGGCAAGAGATTTATCTCCCAAGTCCACTCCTATTACATCCTTAGGTACATCCTTTACCTCTACCACCTTACTCTCTGATTTTTCTGAGGCTTCTTGGGCTACTTCTAAATCGACTGGTAAAAGTATTTTATTTCCCTGTTGTTCCGCTTTCGTTAACATTTTTTTAATAACTTCTAAGTCATAGTCTTCTAATAGCAAATTGCTTACCTTGTACCCCAAGGCAGCATAACAAGTATAACTCATTCCGCCAGCTATTAATATTTTATCAGCAATATTTAATAAGTTCTGAACAACATCTATTTTTCCGGACACCTTTGCCCCGCCTAATAGTACTACAAAAGGTCTATCTGGATTTTCTAATAAATCGCTCAATACTTCGATCTCTTTGGCCATTAAAAATCCTGCTCGAGAAGGTAATATCCTGGCCACACCAACTGTAGAAGCATGAGCTCGATGCGCTGTGCCAAAAGCATCATTCACAAAAAGATCGGCTAATTTAGCTAATTTTTTTGCAAATTGGTCATCATTTTTTTCTTCCTCCGGATGAAATCTTAAATTTTCCAATAAGATAATTTCACCATTTTTACTTTTTAAAACAACATTTTCTACTTCTTCTCCAATACAATCATTCAGTTTTATAATTTCCTTCTTCAACAATTTGCCCAATCTTTCAGCTACCGTGTTTAATCTTAATTTTTCAACAACTTTCCCCTTAGGACGACCCAAATGGCTCATCAACACTACTTTCGCCTGATGAGAAGTTAAATATTGAATAGTAGGAAGGGCTGCCTTTATTCTCGTATCGTCTGTAATCTCCAATTTTTCGTTTAGAGGAACATTAAAATCAACTCTGACTAAAACCCTTTTACCTTCCAATTGATCTTTATTCATATCTTGAATAGTCTTTTTTTGCATTTTGTGCAACCTCCAATACTATAAATTTAATAGTTATTATTTAATTCGATTGATTGCTGTAATTGAGTAAATTATACAACTAAACAATCCATTATTCAACGAAAAAATTTACCGAGTGTAATTTTTCGAAAATAGGGTAAAAAACACGCTTTTAGGAAATCTTGTTAACTAAAAATTGCCACCCAAAAAGCGGCAATTAGAATAGCAGGTAATAGATTTCCTACTTTAATCTTTTTTATCTCTAATAATCCAAAGCTTATTCCTAATATCAAAATTCCCCCCACCGCTGTCATCTCGTTTATCATCTCAGGGGAAAGAAAATCTTTAATTAATCGAGATAGCAGAGTAATTCCTCCCTGATATAAAAAAACCGGAATTACCGAAAACAGTACTCCTATTCCCATGGCAGCTGTAAAAGCAAGAGAGGTAACGCCATCCATCAGTGATTTAGCATAAAGTATGTCCGGATTACCGCTTAATCCCTCTTTGAGCGCCCCCATTATTGCCATAGATCCCACACAATATAACAGGCTGGCAGTAACAAATCCTTCTACAAATCTATCAGAAGGATTATTGCTTTTAAATTTTAACTTAACTCTTTCTCCAAATCTTTCCAAACCTTCTTCGATGCCCACGATCTCACCGATCACTCCCCCAATTACCAGGGAAAAGATTACTAATAAAATATTGTTAGTTTTGAGAGCCATCTGTGCACCAATTAATAGAGCAGCTAATCCCAAAGCTTGCATAACTATCTTTGCAATCTTTTCAGGAAACTTACTCTTCAAAATAAACCCCATTGAACAACCTAAAATAATAGCGATTACATTTACTATGGTCCCTTTCATGAATGTGTTTTCCTTTCTAATCTAACAAATGCAAGATAAGCCATATTAGAAAGTTTAAAGATAATATTTAATCTCTTACAGGCTTGCGAAAAAATGAAATTCCTATATAATTAGATTAATATCTTTATCCTCTAATAACATTCTCATTTGCAGATTTTTTGATAATTTACGATTTCCAATATTAATATCTGGTTATTTACTAAGATGTTTTTTTAAAAAAGGAGTAGAGAACTTTTTGGATGAATTAATTTTAGACAAAAAAAGATTTCTAAAAGGATTGGGTATTTCAATAATAATCGGCGCTATAAGCGTCTTCACTATTATTTTTATTACTACTAACCAGGATACCTGGATAAACTTATCTTATGTCAATAAAAAATACCTTTTCTTGAGTTTCATTCTAATGGTATTTGCAGCATTGATTGATACATTCAGAATAAAAATAACCGTAGAAGCAGTTAATGAAAAAATTTCTTTTATGGAAGCTTTAAAGGTATACTATATTAGTAACTTTGCCGGGGGCATCACTCCTTTCTTCTCCGCTACCCTACCAGCTCAAATATATTTATTCAATAAGAATATAAAAAATAAAATGACCCTAGGTAAAGCTACTATGGTTGCT
>DSEL01000046.1 GCA_011056645.1 Candidatus Atribacteria bacterium | reverse complement strand
GCTGATACCTTCCATGATCAGGTACAGGTATTTAGTAAAGAAGGTCTATTTTTAAGAAAATTTGGAAAAAGCGGAAGTGAAGTTGGCCAGTTTAACGGCACGAGATATATTGCTTTTGATTCAAACGATAATATCTATATTACCGATTATAAAAACGGAAAAGTAGTAAAATATAATAAAGATAATAATTTCGAATTAGAATTTGGTAATGAATCAGATCGAATTAGTTTAAATTACCCGGAAGGAATCATTATAGATAATAGGGATTATATCTATGTAGCCGATGCCGGAAATAATAGGATTGTAAAATTTTGCGTATCCCAAATAGTTATTCATAGTAATTTAGGTGATAAATATAGTGAAGAAAAGAATTGGGGAAATGCGATCTCAGAATATAAGCAAGTAATTTCCATTGATCCGTTAAATATTAATGCTCGCGAAGGAATTGCTACTGCTTTGTACGAAAACAAGCAATGGGAAGAAGCTATTGAAGCTTATCACTATCTTCAAGAAGTCCATCCGGATGATCAAATATTACAATTAAAAATTATCGATTCTCAATTCAATTTAGCAGTAGATGATGAAAATGAATCTCTTTTTAAAAAAGCTTCAATGGAATATAAAGAGGTATTGAATTTAAATCCAAATTATCCTTCGGCTAAAAAAAGATATTATGTATCTTATGCAAAATATTTATTTTATTCAACTTACTTTAGAGCAGCCTTTATATTCATAATTGTATTAATATTTTTTATCATATTTTTCCCAAAAATAAGGAAGAAAAAAAAGGGTAGTCGCCATTCCAAAAGTGGAATGTTTTAATCCTAAACAACTTAAAAATATTCAATTAATTTATCTTTTAAAACGAATAGGATAGGGGAGGAAGGTTTATGGCTGGATTAAATCTTAGAAAACCTGGTGTTGCAGGCAGTTTTTATGCTGAAGATTCAAATTCCTTAAAGATACAAATCGAAAATTGTTTTTTGCATAGTATCGGACCTGGTAAAATCCCTATACCGAACTTAAAAAAGAAAAATACTATTGTTGGTCTAATTAGTCCGCATGCAGGTTATATGTATTCTGGACCAGTTGCAGCTAACGGTTTTTACAATATTGCTATAGATGGTAAACCAGACACCATTATTGTATTGGGGCCAAATCATCGTGGTTTCGGAGAAGATATTTCAATCATGACAGAAGGAAGTTGGCAAACTCCATTAGGAGAGTTGGAAATTGATGGCGAGATTGCAGAAAAGATTTTAAAGAATTCTAAAATTATTAAAAACGATAAAAAAGCCCATCAATACGAACATTCCATAGAAGTTCAGCTACCCTTTATTCAATACATTTTTGGTAAAAATATCAAATTTATACCCATTTGCATGACTCGTCAAGATATTGATACAGATATAGAGATTGCACAATCGATATCTGCTTCTATAATCAATAAAAATATTTTAATCATTGCCAGTTCAGATTTTACCCACTACGAATCTCAAGAATATGCTGAAAACACAGATAATCAGGCAATAGAAGCTATTTTAGAATTTAATCCCACAAAACTATACGAGTTGATTTACCATCAAAATCTAACTATGTGTGGTCCCGGTCCGATTACTGTAATGCTTATTGTTTGTGAAGCATTAAGTGCAAAAAAGGTAGAATTGCTACAATATGCTACTTCCGGGGATGTTTCAGGTATGGTCGACCAGGTGGTTGGATATGCTTCTATAATCATCAAAAAATGATTTATACTAATTATTGTAGTATTACTATTTTTTAATTGCGATCGTCGTTTTATTGGGATGAAAATTAATATCAATACCAAGATTACTTCTAATTATTTTGATGATTATCGATTAAATAATAAACATTCAATATATTGGAAAATAATAATATGATAGAAAATTATAGTT
>DSEL01000045.1 GCA_011056645.1 Candidatus Atribacteria bacterium | reverse complement strand
GTCATGTGGTTAACATAGCATGTCTTTGCTACATTGGAAGATCTTACCCTTTATCGGGTTACCTACTAATTTAAAAGTAAAATATTAATTATTTAAGAAAATGGGTGTCTGTCCCTTGTATATTATGGAACCTCGGTAAAACATAAAGTCAAGATCAGTAAAAATGGTAAGGGAATCTACCGTAAGGTACTCTATTTACCTACACTGTGTGCTACCGTACATCATCAAAAGATAAAAATATTTTACCAAAGATTAATAGCTAATCATAAGAACAAGAAATTAGCCGTGGTTGCTTCTATGAGAAAGATACTTTTAATCGCTCATGCCATGTATCGAGATAAGACAGGATATGTTGCTGCCTAGATTCTTTAAAATATTTACAATAAACTACGGTGTTTAAAGGAGAGTTTGTGGGTTGACTTTTAACACAGTATCTAATTATTCCAATTACTTTAATCGCCAATTAAATGCCAACTAATCGCCAAAAATACCAAGTATGTAATGGGCACTTCTTCCTTTTCCTATTGGCCGGATTAAATTCCTTTTAGATAATTCGATTAAATCTAATCTTGCTCCTTCGTCCGAAAGCCTGTAAGTTCACGATATTCTTTGTTAGTAATCTTTCCTTTTTCTTTTACATATATTACTGCCTTAATCTGTCTTTCATTAATTCCTAACTTCTTAAGATTCTCTTCATTCCATTTATTCTGGTAAAATTTTACGACAAAAACCCCGTGGTCTTCCTCAAAATCAGGTTCAGGGAGTCCCTGATCCTGGCACTTCTCCATTATCTTGATCGTCCCTCTACCCCAGCTTTCTATAAAACCTGCCTTATAAAAAACATCTGCTAAAAGAGTATTCCTTGGTTTGGATAGATGTTCTGTCTTTAATTTTTCTATCGGGACTTCAGGGGGAAGCTTCCCTTCATTCATTATGACCAATCTATCATTATATACTCTTATCTGAATGGAAGAAGTCCCTAAATAATTTCTATGAATAAGAGCATTTATTATTGCCTCTCTTAAAGCTTCATAAGGATATTCTAAAATTTCTCTTCTGTGAATTCCTTCAAATTTAATTTTGCTGATTAAATATTTGGTTCTTAAAATTTCTAAGGCACTGGTAATTTGCTCAAAAAGATTCCCTTCAACAATATCACTACTCTGAATTTCGGTCTCGGTCAGAAACTTTCCAATCTTTAGATAAGCAGCAGGATAGAATTATTGAGGATTTTTACCAAAAAGTAAAATTGCTGCTTTTTTTAATTTTTTATCTTCCTGTAAGTTTAATTTTTCAAGAATTGTCTGACAATCTTTTTCTGCAACAATAGAAGGAATTCTATCCTCCGCGTATTTTTTAAATTCATCGATAGTCTTTAGGTTAATATCCTTAAAACCTGCTTTCGCCTCCACAAATTCATCCCAGGTCTTTCCGGATTTCTCTATAAGAAAATTAGTAAGCTCTTCTCCCTTTAATTCGAAGCTATTACTTCCACTTCTAATATAATATTTTCCATTATGAGATATAGATACAGAAGAAGGATTGATAAAGATATGAATTATATCTTTATCTTCCACTTTTTCAATTTTAACTGAAGGAATTATTCCTAATATATTTCTTATTTTATTAGGAATATCTTCTAATAATTTTTTAGATTTATTAACCCCTATAGGATGACCATTATCATCTACCCCAATTATCAATTCCCCACCGTCTTTATTGGCAAAAGCAACGATGACCTTGAGATATTCATCTCTCCAGGAAGGTTTATACTCAATATTTTGTGTTTCCATATTTTTCCCTACTTAAATTATATTTTACTTTAATATGAATTCTTTCCTACCTAAAATAATAACATCTTTGGTAGAGATTCTCAATTCATTACTATGATTCCGCTTTCTTTTGCATGAGGTCTTCATTTTGGATTTATTTCTAAAATAATATCGATTGTCTGTCATTCGATTAGGATATTCTTGAAATGTTGTAAGATTTTGTAAATTTATGCAAAAAACTTTTACAAAAGAAAAACCCGCCAGGGTGCGCATTGTTAAGAGGCGTAGCGGGTGTGTTACGTGTAATATATATTAAAAGCAAATAGGTGTCAATTATTTGTTTTAAAATGATAATTTTGTTTTAATTATTTTAGTTTTTCAGAAAAATAAGGTTAATAGGTGTCTGTTCCTATTAACTCCTATTAACTCGTAGCTTTTGAGCCAAGGAGCAAAAAATAAAAAGAAGGGGGATAAGAGGAGGGTTTTAGGGGGGATTTAAGGGGGAAGGAAAGTTACCTGCCCCGTACGTGGATGAGTTGTAAAATTAGAGATAGCCGGAGTAGATTAAATTAGCCAGGTGAATTAATTAGATTGGCCAGAGTGGCCAGGATTGATAAATTTAAATCAGGTAAAAGGGAGTAAATCAGATCTAAATCAAATATGATCCCTGGAATGGTAATAATTAATGAGGAGAGAGAAAAAATATTTCAATCAAAAATTCCAAATTCGCAGTTACCAGATGCTGACAGCAATATTCGGTTTGTGATACCAATAATGTTAGATAGGGTGTCGAAGAGATTGGCAGCTGGAGTGGATACAATGTCCTGGCGCAGCACTATACCAAGCCCGTTAGCAATTCTTTACGACTGTTTGAATAGACAGCTTGGTAATAACATTTTTTTCAATTTTGGTCAGCGTCGTATAAGGAAGACCGGATTTTCTCGCCAATTCGTCTTGCGTTAATCCTTGCTTATTGCGAAGTTGTTTTATCTTATCGTTTCATTATTGTTTTGACTTTTCATAGTTCCTAAGTTTGATAGTATTAGTATGGGTGTATATCTAACCCTTCTTAAATATGATAACAAATAAAATGAAAGTAGTCCAATTAAAAAAGAGGGAAGCCTGCTTTTGGCCAAAATGAAGTTCAAGCCCATATTTTTTCAGGTTCTTTAATCGTTCTATTAAAACGGTAAGTTAATGAGAAAGCTAGTGAATGATGGTATAAATGTCACATTTTTCAATTGGCGGAGAGGGTGGGATTTGAACCCATGAGACAGGAACAACCTATCTACTCGATTTCGAGTCGAGCGCTCGTTTTCAACCAAACTCAGCCACCTCTCCTTTTTCCTTGGTTACTTGGTTAGTTGGTTAATTAGTTAATGAGTTTAGTATTTATTCCTTAATATTCTTCTTCCTTAACTAGCTAACCATGTAACTAACTAACGTATATAGATACACCATTAAGTTCAGCGTCTTTCCTGAAATAATTTTTTTAAAATTAACCGCATTCCTTTTCTAAAATACCATTTACTACTTCTATTTGATGATTATATCTCTTATCTTGCAAGATGTTAATGATGCTGCCTGCTGCCCCGGCTTTGGGGTCAAGGGTCCCGAATATTAATTTATTCATTCTAGCCTGAAGCATCGCATAGGCACACATCGGACAAGGCTCTAAGGTAACAAAAAGATAAGTATCTTCTAAGTGCCAACTTCCTAGGTATTTAGCATTCCAAAATTCCAAATTCGCTTGACAACATTTTTAAAAGTGCTAAACTATTGCCTGTATAATTATTTATTGTTTAACTCATGTCAAGCAAAACAGTAAACAATCTTTTTCATAATTATACCTCCTTTACAAGCTCGCTTTGCCGATAACAAAGCGGGCTTTTTATTTGCCAAAAAATTTATAGTATAAAGTTTCATTTTCTTTTTAATGAGCCTCTTTTGGTATTTGTTTAATATCACAAAGATAAGAGATAAAAAGTAGAATTGGGATAAAATTTCAATAATCTTTATACCGTTTCTTAAACTCTTCGGATATTTATTTTGCTTAATTAATTCAAATAGTATTAATCCGATCTTTCCAATCAACCGGGAAACCCATGCTTTTTATATCAACATCATTGTACTTTTCCAATAATTGTAATAAATTGTTTTTAAAATATTCCCATTCTCCAAGGATAATGATTAACTTCTTAAATATCAAAAAAAGGTAAAATATTTTGGAATTCGAAATCTCTTTCCATTCAGCTAATTTATTTGGAACCTTGGGTTTAATGGCAAGCGTCCTATTCTATATACGGCTATGATGGGTACATAAGTTCCTAATATATACCAGGGTGTGAATCTATGAAGAAAGTATCTTTTCGTCAATTCCAAAGCAATCTTTTGAAATATTATTACTGTCTGTTCTTTTTAAACCTCCAAATAAAAAAACCCGCCAGGGTGCGCATTTTTAAGAGGCGTAGCGGGTGTGTTACAAGTAATATATATTATAAGCAAATAGGTGTCAATTATTGGTTTGAATATGTCACTTGAAAATCAAAAGTGCACTATTGATTCTTAAGTGACATATTTTAATAAATCATTAACATTTTCTACTGTTTTTAATGGTTCTTTTTTGTAACCCAATAAACTTAAAATATAAACTAAAAGATCTTCTTCTTTCTCTTCTTTGTATTTATTGGCAACTCCCGCTTTAGCGCACTCTGATTTTAACAATAAATCTGCTCTTAATCTTTTTAATAATTCAACCCGCAATATAGATTTCTCTCTTTCTAAAATATATATCCAAACTACCAAACAAGCAGTTCCACATAAAAAAATAATTTGTTCAATGGTTTTATTGGGAAAGATAAATAGATAAAAAATTACAGAAAAGAAATAAATTACCAAAGCTGTAAAAATAATATACTTAATACCGCTTTTTATTTTATATTTATTCATATATACCCTCTTTTTTTATTTCATCTTCGCCCTCTGAATAGATTGATAGACCCAGTTACCAGCTTTAAATAATAACCATAAAATTAAGACATTTATTCCAACACCGATGACTGCACTGATCAAAGAACCAATATTGAATCCTTTCTCAATATTTTTAAAAGCACTTCCAATAAAAGTAAGTATTCCTATAATCCAAATAATTACTTTTTGCCACCTATATAGTAGTCCGAATTTATTCATATTTTTACACCTACATTTTTAGGAATATTGATTATTTTTTAGAATTTATTAATAATCCTATAATATATTCATAAATATCTTTTGCTTTTTTACCCTTCTTATAATGTGTTACAGCTTTCTCGGTCAAGACATTTTTTTGGTTATTATAACAGTTTTATCGTCTAACCTAACACTAACCTACCACCTCACTCTGATAATTTGGGATTGCTGAACAAAAAAACTTGCAATATCATTTATTTATGTGTCTATGGTAAATTACCAATTATTTCACCAGATTTATTAAAAACTCCTATATTTCCATTATCATTTTCATCAACACCCATGCCAGCAACAGAAGCGCCGCCTTTATTATTAACAACTATATCTCCATTACCATATTCAGTGGTTCTCATAATAACAACAGGGGTGCCGTCTTTATTAGTAACGCCCATTATCCCACCATTCTTGCTGGCTCCCATTAAGGCAACGGGAGTGCCGTATTTATTATTAATAATTATTGCTCCATCACCGTCTCCACTAGCAGATAACAAAATAACTGATCGCCCTTCATCATTCACAATTTCTATGCTCTTGGCCTTGATTTCCTCCTGAATAACTACCTGACTTTCATTATTTCCATCTACCAAGAAAACATAAAACACCAATATTGCTAAAACTGAATAAATTAAAATTCTCTCAAGTTTTTTCATTTTCTTTGATACCCCCTTATAATTTTAGGTAATATCATTTTTCTATTTCCCTCTAATAATATTCATTACTAGCTTTTTATATCTTCAATATTTCCGGGATCGATCCACTTTTTTATTATTTCTCTCCTCTTTTTTTTACAGAACAACCTAAAAGTTACCGGACTATTGCCTTGATACGCCTTCTTTATTTAAGAAAATTGGATGTGTCTCTATTTATTCTATTTAAATTAATCTTTTTAAAAATTTAAAGCTAATTGTTCTGAATTATTATAATTACCAATATTAAGTTGCCCAAATTTCCATTCATCATCTTCAATCCAGGCTTCATTTAACAAAAATCCATTAAAATACCTACTTTCTTTCATTCTAGCAATATTATCTTGATCATGTTCTAGTAAATATTTACAAGGTTCACTTATACGATATTTAGTAATATTGATATTCGGATAATACGAATGAAAACGAACTCCGCCAATTAAAATATCACACAATTGTAATAAATTGCTATCCTCTGCCTTCTGCCCACTTCTTAATTTTAGATGATTACTTCTTTGTGGAATTATTTTAGAGTTATCTAAAAAATTAACATATTCTCTTTTTTCTAATTGTAATTTTCTTATTATTTTAGCTGTATTAAGATTTCTTCCGTATTCACCAATATATTGTTCATCTCCATCTATAAATACATTTCCTATAGTTACAGGGTCATCATTGCTAAATAATTTATGTAAAGCACCCTTTAAGGCC
>DSEL01000044.1 GCA_011056645.1 Candidatus Atribacteria bacterium | reverse complement strand
TTATATAACTCTGACCTGTCTTCAAATAGCCTACTTTGAGGAAATCTATGGTAATCAAAACTTATTAACCTATTTTTTTTAAACCGGTAATGCTTTAGTAAATTACCCACTAAATCGGGAGTCCAAAAATTGGAGTATGGAGGGACATTCTTTTTTAGCGATCTTAATTCTCCTAAGCTCCTTACTTCTCTATGGCTTCCAAGTACTAGATCGACTAAAGTTGACCCGCAATGACCTGTTCCCGTTATAAAAAAAACCTTCCTCATCCTATTTACTAGTTAAGATTTAATATCCCCATTTTTCTCGGACCGGATCAATCATTTCCCTATGGCGGACAAATTCTTTATTGATCTTCTTATTGAGCTCCTCGTATCTCGCCTTATCTCTCTTTTTAACTCTGTTACTTCTCACGGGTTGTTTAGGTTTACTTTCTAATTTCAGAAAGTTGTGAAGCTCCTGTAAACTATTATCAAAATTCTCCAGTTTAAGAATAAATTTCCTTTCAGAAGGAATATTAATGAATTGGTCTTCAATTAATTGATTCCAATATTTCCAGTACCATAAATTTCTTTGAAATACATCCATTTCACTCCACTCCTTCTGAGAGAATTTCTGAACCATAACGCCATTAACGCGCAAACCTTGAGATCGATGTTGCAGGTTCAATAGATAGGAATTTTTAAAAGGAATAGGATCGTCATTCTTAAACCACCCTCTAGAAACTACTGATTTTAAAAAACTTTTTGGATGTCTAATTAACCAGATATACTTGGCTTCTGGATAAAGTTCCCTTAATATGGTGATGAATGGCACTAATTTTTGATCACTATGCACTAGCACTTTATTTTCACCCACTGCATAATTATTCAATAAGATATCCAATTCTGCTTTCACTTCAGCTTTAGAAATTTTTCCAGTAAGATATTGTAAGCTTAGAACCTTTAGTATTACATAAAAAGCTTCATGGAACGCCGATACCTCCTCAGTTTGGTTTAAATAGTCAACTATAGCTGCGGAACCTGATCTACCTGTAGAAAAAACAAAAACTCTATTCTTTTCCTTCTTGTCTTTACCACCCGAAGTGTTTTCAGTTAAATTTGGATTTCTTTTCTCAATTTTCTGAAATTGGGAAGCCATATCGGGCTGTTGAGATAAAGAAATGACTCCTCCAGCCTCCACATCTTTGACCACCACACAACCATCTGCTATTTGTACACTGTTTCCAATAGAGACTCCTGGGTGTATTATAACGTTATTTCCAATTCTTACATTTTTACCAATATAAACAGGCTTAAGTATAAATTTTTGGTCGTGATTCAATTCTGAACCTTCGTAATAAGGACTCGCAGAATATATACTGACATTAGAACCTAAAAAAGTGGAATCTCCTATAATAACACCACCCCTGCTTTCAAAAAAAACATTATCACCAAAAACTAAATGTTTCCCAAGAATTAGTCCCGAGTAATCTGTTGCTTTTATTTTTCCTTTAATCTCATACTTAGAGGCATCTAGTTCTAATTTAGAAATCAATCGGTTTTTATAATATTTAGCTTTAAACTGGTCTTCTCTATTTTTAAATTTAGAGTATACATAAAATGCTATATTTAAAAGAATTTTCCTCATGACTGACTTTTAAAAATTATCTTTTTAAATCTTTTAACTGAAGGGGATTCGAAATAATGATAGACGAAAGGTATAATAGCCAAATAAATAACAATTACCCCAAACTGATTTACCTGTTGAGTTATGAGAAAATAGCAAAAAAGTGCAGGTGTCCCCGAAAGTACAATTGCTTTAAAACTAGGTCGAAGAATATCTAAAGCTTTAATTTTAAGATGTTTTTGAGTAAAGAAAAGTGTATAAATTACCGTAAGCGTTTTCGCAAGTAAAAATCCTAAGGCTGTTCCTGTAGCTCCAAAATAGAAAGTACCTATTACAATTGAAGGAATGAAAAAGAAAAGGGTCTTCACCATTTGCATTTGTAGCTCAAGTTTAACTTTTCCTTTGGCTCGGAATAAAGAAGAATTACTCGTAATGATCATGTTAATTATTACTGATATTGCCAATAATTGGATGAGTATCACAGCATTATTCCATTTTTGCCCAAAGAAT
>DSEL01000043.1 GCA_011056645.1 Candidatus Atribacteria bacterium | reverse complement strand
TATCAGTACTATAAATACTTCTTACTTACCTTATTATTTACAGCATTATTTACAGCATTATTTACAGCATTATTTACAGCAAAATTCCTAACAAATGATTACAAAGGCAAATTTTAATCGCTTTAGAACCATTTGAAAATATTTAAAGAAAAGAAAGGAATATAATAAGAGATGAAGAAAATTTTAATGTTATTATTTGGATTAGTTTCGGTAATGTTGATGGCAGGTTGTTTAAGTTTAGAGGGAATTTTTCCTTTTTTAAATAGTGCACCAGTTATAATTTCCGAACCAATTACTACTGCTACGGAAGATCAGCTCTATTCATATCAAATACAGGCAGTTGATTCCAATGATGATGAATTGAGCTATTTTCTTACCATTAAACCTGAAGGGATGAGCATTGATAAGGAGAGCGGGTTAATGTCCTGGGTTCCCACTAATAATCAAGTGGGTGCTCACCCGGTAAACATTTTGGTTTCTGATGATATGCAAAGCAGCGCAACTCAGAATTTTGATGTCGAAGTGTCTAATGTGAATAATTCTCCTCAAATTATTTCTTATTCCCCTGCTAATTCAAATATTAAGATTAATGAGGGAGATTCAGTAAAATTTGAAATACAAGCTCACGATATTGACTTGAATCCCAACTTAAGCTATCGATGGTTCTTAAATGGAAAAGAAGTATCTAACCATTCAGTTTTAGGAAATGATTCAATAAGCAGCTGGACCTATTCTGCTGGCAGCGGAGATTGTAGTCAGAAAACGATAAAAGTATTAGTGAGTGATGGAGAATTATATGATTATAATCAATGGAATATTACCATAAATGATATAACACCGCCTACCCAACCTACCTTAAATATCATCACTTCGCCCACAAATATTTCTTATCAAGTTTTATCAGGTACCAAAGAAAGTAATACTTCAATTATAATTAATGGCATAGTAGTGATTTCTTTGAATCCATCTACCGATTGGTCTTATTCTTATCATCTATCAGAAGGAACCAACAATTTATCAATTACTTCAAGTGATGCCGCTGGCAATGAAAGCTCCGCTAATCTCACACTAATCGAATATGACCCCAATACCTATGTAGATATAGAAAATATAAGTGGAATAGAAGATGGTACCCAGACTTATCCATTTAATTCCATCTGCGAGGCTATAGAGGCGGCTACTCCAGGAAAATCCGTGATAGTTGCCGCAGGCACCTACAATGAACAGCTGATAGTAAATAAAAGTATTACTCTTCGTGGAGCAAGTCGGGACAATACCTTTATCTCAGGAGGTGGCTTATCGGGTAATTTAATTAGTTTGCAGGCAGACAATATTACTATATCTGGTTTTACTATTGAAAGTGCCAGTAGCGCTAGTACCGGAATTTATTTTGATAGTTATTCCTCTATAGATATAAATAACAACTTAATAAAAAACAATAAAGATTATGGTATAAATTATAGCAATTCCGCTCCTATTATTGAAGATAATAATATTGAAAATAACAGTAGCAGCGGGATAAAAGTTGCAACAGGCGGGGCGGGTATCATCGAAAATAATTCTATATTATCTAATCTGCATGGTATACGCACTTATGAAGATTCTTGTCCTGAGATTAAGGGAAATAATGTCAGAAATAATAATACCGGAATTTTATGTCGAGGGAGTGCCACCCCGATTATTTC
Organism: Candidatus Atribacteria bacterium; assembly: GCA_011056645.1. Taxonomy (NCBI): domain Bacteria; kingdom Pseudomonadati; phylum Atribacterota; class Candidatus Phoenicimicrobiia; order Candidatus Pheonicimicrobiales; family Candidatus Phoenicimicrobiaceae; genus Candidatus Sediminicultor; species Candidatus Sediminicultor quartus. Next base: position 1,657 of record DSEL01000043.1, on the reverse strand, counting down.
TTATAACAATATTCACGATAACACTGCTTATGGGATTCTTATTGATGATGCTTTAGGAGATGCAGTAAATCCGGATATCGGTGGTGGAGATAAAGGGAGCGAGGGTCAGAATAAAATAACCGGAAACTTTATTCACGGAATTAGCAACAAAACTACCCATAATATTTACGCGAAAGACAATTGGTGGGGGGATACTGCTGGTCCAAAATATCCAGGGAATCCCAATAATGCAGCCATTTCAAGTGACTGGGCTTACTGGGACGTAACAAAAGGGAAAGGACCGATAAATTTTTCTCCTTACCTTTCCGTAGAGCCCTAATTTCTACCTAAGGTAAACTTTAGTGCCTGGCACGAAAGTTTACCTTTTTGTACTTGCTTGAATAGAGGTTGTGTGGTATGTTATAAATTGTAGAAAGATAGATAAAAATATGGGGAGGAATGAGCTATAGTAGAAAATAGAAAAAATAAAAATAATAATATCGATAGTATATTAGATAGAGATTTTTCTGATTTGGATCAGGCTAATATGATAGAGCTTTTAGAGAAATTTCCCCAGAAAATGAGAGATGCTTGGCGTTTGGGTGAAGAATTTGTTATTCCAACCGACCTTTTACCTAATCCTGATACCACCACAACCCCTCCCAGTAATTTCAAGAATATCATAGTATTAGGAATGGGTGGATCAGCTATCGGCGGAGATCTATTAGCTGATTATTTGGCTGATGAGCTAACAATTCCTATTCTCGTCATTCGAGGTTATGATATACCTAAATTTGTGAGTGAAGACTCTTTGGTTTTTGCGGTCAGCTATTCGGGAAATACCGAAGAGACCCTCTCTGCTTTAAAGAAATGTATAGATGCCAAAGCCACGATTATTGCCTTGACTTCAGGTGGCCAATTGGCTTCTCTTTCCCAAGAGAAGTACTTTCCTATAATAAAAGTGCCGACAGGTATTCAGCCTCGAGCTGCTATCTCGTATCTGTTCTTTCCTGTCCTAAAAGCTTTAGAGAGACTAGCTTTAATAAAGGAAAGAAGTAGTGAAATAGAAGAGACAATTAATATTTTGCAAGACCTTTCTAAAGAATATAGTGCTCAATCTATCATTAAAAACAATTTTGCCAAAAAGATAGCCTTGAGTCTTTATAAACATCTTCCTCTTATTTACGGTTCTGAAGGATTATTAGAAGCAGTGGCTATGCGCTGGAAGACTCAGATAAACGAAAATAGTAAATGGCCTTGTTTTTGGAATGTATTTCCCGAGCTTAACCATAACGAAATAGTGGGATATGAAATAGAGAATAACATAAATCGACAGGTAAAAATTGTTTATCTTCAGGATAAAGAAGGGCTTTTAAGAGTGGAGCAGAGACGGCAAATTACCCGAAAGATTATCCAGGAAAAAGTAGTCGAATTTATTATTTGCCCCACCAAAGGCAAAGGGAAGATGGCTCGCATGTTTTCACTTATTTTTTTAGGTGATCTGGTGAGCTATTATTTGGCAATATTAAACCGGGTTGACCCTTCACCTGTATACTGCATAGAGGATCTAAAGAAAGAGTTAGCTAAATAAAATAATAGTTTGCAAATTAAAGAATTAAGGAAAAGAATTAAAGAATTGATTAATCTTTATAAACTACCTAATTGCCCATCGGCTAAT
>DSEL01000042.1 GCA_011056645.1 Candidatus Atribacteria bacterium | reverse complement strand
TCCTAATGATGTAATTACTAATTTTAATGACAAAAAAAAGAAAATAAGGAAAAAAATTTATACTGTTTTCCCGAAAGTTAAAAGATGGGCTAATATTGCCACAATGATTTCAATTCCTATTTCAGTTGTTGGCGTAGCTACTGGCAATGCAATATTGACAGTTACAGGTCTTAGCCTAGCTGGTTTTTCAGAATTAAAAAAAGAGCAAATTAAATTACTAGAGAATAAGTATAGATGGGTTACTTTTTTGCCTTCGTTACTTGAAAATAAAAAAGGGGAATAGCAAGGGTCTATAATTAAGAAAAGCATTTCAAAGCTATAATTTTATAACTATAGAATAATCTAAAAACATCAGGAAATATAAGGGGTCAGCCTGTTGAGACCATACCCCATTTATTGCTTTCTAAAATTTATTATAAACGCTTAAAAGAAATTGATTCTGATTAAAAGATGAAATATTTTCTAGGATTGAAGAAACGACTAGGGTCAGCCTTTACAATTTCACATTTTCTTTTTCTGTTTTCGTTTTACATTTTGAGAAGTTGTAAAGTCTGACCCTAGGAATCCATGAATCTTACAGAAGTTCCTAATTTTCGAACATTTTATCGTAGAGGTGCAATTATGTCTAAGAATGATGCTGCTATTATTAAACGACTAAAAGAACTATGCAAAGGTGTTGACCAAAATATTAAAAAACTTCCCCTTAATGCAAATGATAAATATGCTCTATTTAGTGATTTGCATTTGGGGGATGGTGGAAAAGTAGACAATTTCGTTCACAATGAAGAAACGATGATATTTGCATTGAACTATTATAAAAATAATGGATACTCGATAATCTTTTTGGGAGACGTTGAAGAATTTTGGCAGTTTAATTTTATTAAAGTACGCGATAGATACGATAAAAATATATATAAACTTTTAAGAAGCTTTCCAAAAAACAAAGTTCATCGTATATTTGGGAATCACGATATGGAATGGAAACAGAATAGACTGTCCGATCCAATTATAAATAATGGAAACATACCAGATAGAATTCCTGAGAGGATTATGCTAGATGATTACATATTTCTAGTTCATGGTCACCAAGGAGATAATTTGTGTGATAGAAAAGCTTCACATAGTCGTATTTGGTCTCGTTCTTTTAAAATATTTGTGCCTATTGCGAGAATATTTGGTTATGAAAATTGTTCAGCTACAAAATCACAAATCCCAAAAGATCGTGAAAAATTATATTATAATTGGGCAAAGGATAATAATGTTATTCTTATTTGTGGACATACACATAATGCAATTTTTGCTTCTCGCTCGTATTATGTGTGGTTAAAAGAAAAAATTGAATTAAAGAAATCTGAAAAAAAACAATGTTCCACAGATAAAGAAAAGTTTAGGAAATTGTCTGAATATATCAATAAATTAAAAAAAGAGCTTCATTCAGAAGAAAGACGGGGAAGAGACATTTCTCCATTGGAAACAGAGGGAGTGCCCTTACCGTGTTATTTTAATACAGGATGTGGACTTTATAGTAAAGGGATAACGAACATTGAGATCGAAAGAGGAAAAATAAGGTTAATTAAATGGAAGAGTAATGATTCCTTGCTCTTAGAGAAACGAAAAAAAGAACTATGGGAAGAGGAAAGCTTATCTGAAATTAGAAAAAAAATAAATATAAAATCCGTATAAAATAATCAACATGTAAAATATGACAAAGAATCGTTGTGTCAGGTCAATAATTCGATAATTATCAACGGAAAACCTATGGGATCTAAGAGCTTTTTTAACCAGATGGTTGAGGCTTTAGGTATTATTATAGGTAAACGTCATAAAGAAAGACCTCGTAAAATGGAAAGCTAAACCATAGAAAAAAATAAAATCTTTATAGGTTGTCCCCATATATTTTATATACTTTACAAATGGAGGATGAATAATTGATAAATTCAGATGTGCGTTGGGCATGTTCAGCTCAGTTGGACCTGCTTGGATTTTCAAATCATCTCATGGTTGCAAATTGTGACATAAGAACTCAAACCGGAACACAAGCAATTGAAAGACTATCATCGTTAGAGAAAGCTATACGATTTTTTGAGAAAGAGAAGTCTAACTATCCTGATTTGTATCCGAGTGGACTAGAATACCTTCGTTTCAATGATGCCATATTTTTAGGCATAGATGTCAAATATTTAAATCCACCAACTGGTCGAACTAGCTTAACTGGTGGTTACTCACTAGACCAATTAAGAAAAAGATATCCACAAGAAGGCAAAACAACATTTGAAGGAACGACTGCAGAATCTGGAAGTAATGTTGCAAAGTTCCTTGGGTTGGTCTCAAGGATACACGAATACATAAATAAGTGTGAAGCAGAGAAAAGTTTTCCAGGATGCCGAACTGTAGTTGCTTCGGGTTTGCGTAAGTGTTTCAAAAACAGGAAAGGAATTGACGATTTCTTTTCTGCAAATTTTTCTATTTCAACAGCCTTTGAAGCAGGGAAAATGGGTAGTTCGGTTGGGTTGGAAGGCAACCACCTTTATGTTGAAGATGACATAGCGATGGCAATTTCCTACTGTGACCCTTGTTATGCTATCATGGGGTTTGCCAAGTTCTTTTACTCGGACTCGCCACAGCTTGACCCATACAATTACAATCAATTACAAGAAGGTTTAATCTCTCTTTCGCGTTATTCTTGGATTATTCCGGAGCCCATTTCATTAGATATCATGAAAAAACGTCATATCTTCAGACGCCTGAATCCAAAAGTTTTAACAAATCTTCAACTATTCAAGGACTATGAACGATTAGCAATGGAATCAAAAAAAGAAACCTTTGAAAAAAATATAAACATTTCCCTTTCCGCTCCTACACCGTCTCTCGTGGAAGTGAATAACGAGAAAATTATGGAAAAAAGAGGAATTAAATATCCTTTTTTATTTTTGAATTTCAGTTTGGATACCGATTACTCCAGTTTCTTTGGTCAAAAATAATGAAAATAAATAGTAGTACACTCCATTTTCTTTTTCTATTTTGGTGTGACATTTTGTGATTTTGTGAAGTCCATCCTCAAATTTTAAGATTAATAAATTAAAAAGGTGGTAATTTCAATGCCAGAAGAGAGTCTTTCATTTATCCATTATCTTATTGGAATTGGTGTGGCAATTATGGTCTTTCTGATACGAGAGCTAATAAATCATGCAAAGTATGGATTATTATTTCGAAAGCAATTAGTGTTAGATATAAAAATACTTGTGGAAAATTTCTATCAACATTTGCCCAAGCTATCAAAACAAACACAAGAAATTAGTGCTGCACTTGATGTTTTTCAATCTGGAAAAAAACCAGATATAAGCTTATTTCCTATTTGGTCTAATGAATTTAGCCTTATTGGCCAACTTTATCGGAATTCTTCATACTTGAATGTCGATGTTTTTCAAGAAGCTGTATCCTTCTATGATATTGATGGGAGAGTGAATGAAGAAAGGAAAGATTACAATGAAATGGTGAAGAAGATTTCTGAGAGCAATAAATATACAGATAGATCGATTAAATTTATAAAATGTTGTCTTACAACTATGAGTTCTGACTACTGTAGGTTAATTGAATGTGGATGTAAAGTTCTAATTTTAATTGTTCAGAAACATTCTTTTTTAAATGTTGATGTTTCTCTATATCGTAATAGATTATTAAAGACTTCAGAATATGAGAGTTCCAAAAAATAGAAATCTATGAACAGGGGATGTTTCAATTGTCATATTTTAATAGTTTTTTTATAATGTTATTTCATTATACCTAATCCCCTTGGAAAGAAGATGGAGAAAAATATTTTTATTGACATTACTTTTGCAAGATGACAAGAGAGGGTTGAACTAGCTCAGCAATTCAGTAACTTTTAAAAGAACAGGGGAGGGTTCACCGTTCCAATTTACTATCTTAAAACCCTTTATTTGTAAGGGGTTCAGACCCTCTTCAGGCATGCCCTAAAAACGCACGGAGAGTGCCTTTAAACGCACTTAAATTTTCGAAAAATCAGCAATTGTGACCCCCATTTTTAGCCTATTTTTACCTCTCCGAAATCCTAAAATCCTTATAAATAGCCACTTTCAGATTTTAAAGTGGTGGGATTTAGTTAAAAAAGTGCCATTTTTGAGGGGTAAAGTATCAGTTAAGGCAAAATATGCTCGTAGAAGCAATTCTCGTAACATTCTCTTGAAACCCTTATATTGCAAGGCTTTCAAGAAGATATTTTCCCACAGCTTTTACACATTTTCCCCATTTATAACTAAATATTATTAGTTTTAATCCCTCTGTTATTATGGCAGATTCTCCGCACTTGCATCTTGCAACTTTTTTCTCTAAAAAGAAGGATTTTTTAAAAATACGTAGAATAATTAATATAAAAAAATTCTTTATGTTAATAATCGTATAGGAGCAGGTCTTACAATATAACAAATAGGTAGCAGAATATATGGGCATGAATATAACGCAGTGAACAGGAAGATTTAACAAATGGTCTTCATTACGGTTAAAGCTCCGATATGCCAGGTGGATTATTAGAAGCCTATAGTATTTTAATCTGGAGGTGATAATACAATGATAGAAATACCCGAGAGCATAACTATCGCAAAGCAATTGAATGAAACAGTGTTTGGCAAAAAAATCTGCAAGGTCATCGCCAACGCTTCGCCACACAAGTTTGCGTTCTATCACGGTGACCCAGTGGATTATAGCGCACTCCTTGCCGGACAGGTCATCGGAGACAGTATCGGCATCGGCGCAATGATTGAGATCGCTGCCGGCGACCGCCGTATCGTCCTCGGCGATGGAGCAAACCTTCGTTATTATGATGATTCGAGCAAAACGCCGTCGAAGCATCAGCTTTTGCTTGAGTTTGACGACGGGAGTGCCCTTGTCTGTACGGTTCAGATGTATGGAGCGGTTTTAGCTTTTATAGAGGGAGCTTATAATAATAAATACCATCTCGTGGCAAAAGAAAAACCCCTGCCGCTAGCTGATGCTTTTGATAGGGTGTACTTTGATTCGCTGCGTACGGAAGGTTCGGACAAGCTCTCGGCCAAAGCATTTCTCGCTACGGAGCAGCGTATCCCCGGCCTGGGTAACGGCGTGCTGCAGGACATCCTCTTTCACACCGGCATCCATCCGAAGCGTAAAATGGGAACGATTAGTGAGATAGAATTTGGCAGGCTGTTCGATTCGGTAAAAGATACGCTTACGGAAATGACGAGGCTGGGAGGTCGCGACACCGAAAAGGATTTGTTCGGCAGCGTGGGTGGATACAGAAAGCTTCTCAGTAAAAACACGGTTGGAAAGCCATGTTCCGTCTGCGGCACGAATATAAAAAAAGCCGCTTATCTGGGCGGTGCGGTTTACTGGTGCCCTGCCTGTCAACCACTTGATGAATAACGGGAAAGTTGAATAATTTAAGAAAATAAGATGGCGGTTAAAGATGGACGAAAAGCTTATTGCTCCCTGTGGGATGAATTGTGGGGTATGTATCAGTTATCTGGCGATGAAAAATGATTTGAACCGGCAGGGATTTAAAAGATTTTATTGTGAGGGTTGTCTACCTCGCGGCAAAAATTGTCTTCATATGGGTAACCGTTGCGAAGCGCTTAGGAAAGGACTTGTTCGTTTTTGTTATGAGTGTGAAAATTTTCCCTGTACTCGGCTGAAAGCCCTCGATAAGCGATACCGTACCAAGTATCATATGAGCATGATAGAAAACCTCGAATTCATCAAAAAGCATGGTATCAAAAGATTCCTAGAAAAGGAAGAGGTAAAGTGGCGCTGCTCTGAATGTGGCGAGGTGATATACTGTCATAACGGACTGTGCTTGAATTGCGATCTCGATAAGCTGCGCCAGAATAAAAAGTACCGCTGGGGTGAGGAATAAATACTATTTATTTCTCATCTGAATTATAAAAGGGGGTATATAGTTACCGGCATAGATCTGTGTCAGAATCGATTCTGGCAAGGTCGGTGCAAAACTTGGGGTTTTTCAAGAAATAATCAATTAACCACAGAAGATTTCGAAATGTTGTTTATCGCCAGTTCCCTTCCAATCTTCAATACCTTGGCAATTTACTCCGCTCTGTATAAAAATTAACCACTCCAATTTCTTTCATGCGTTGATTGTTAGCGATCCATCGTTCTCTTATTTTCCTTTCGCACTGCTTGTCGCAAGGGAATTCCTCGCATTGAAAACAAAAATCCACTTTTTTATCTTTATGGCAGGTCTGGGCATGGCAATTAATCAGACATTTTACATTTTCGCTTCTGCATCCTCCGCATGATACCTGGGCAAATAGTTCCAGTAATTCTTTAAATTTACTATAGCTTTTAAAAGTAGGAATTATTGTTGACTTTAATTCCGCTAATCGATCGTAGCGTCCTAACAAATTCAATAGTTTTGTACTTAGTTCTTTTATTTCTCCGTCTTGATAATCTGCACACCGGCTACAATCCAGTCCGCATGGAGCAAGCTTCCGAACAACTTCATCATAGGTCATATCATTCAACTCCCTTATTTTATTTCTATTTTTATTATTTCAAGTTTTCTAGTTTTTGTATTAAACTTAGGTTCAAAACGTGCTACAAAACTTTCACCGTATAATACCGGTAATACATAGTAGCCGTATCTACGTTCGGAAATTGGTTTATATACTTCCCATATATATTCAAATCCAAAAATCTCTTTTATTAATTTTCTATCCCATAATAGATTATCTAAAGGAGCAATAAAAGAGGCTTGTGGTTTTACATCAATCCCATTTAACACCTCATGCAATAATGATATTTCTTCTTTCCGGATGTAGAAAGTATATAATATCCTTTACCTTAATTGGTAATATCTCACCTTTTTTTTAAGTCGCAGAAGAGCCTCAGTTCTTTCCTTGCTTTTCATCCAGTTTATACCAAGCCATGCTTCACTATAGCGTCCCTATAGTAATCCGACTGCTCCGATTCGCCTTTTACCTTCCACTCGAAATACTGTTCCAGTGTAGCATTAGGATCTGGCATAGACAGCAACTCAGGTGAAAGATATTTTTTGGTAAAGTCATAAACCTTTCTTGTACCTACTTTATGATGAATAATTAATTCTCCCCAAAAGTACATGCTCTCCAAGGCTGTGCGAGCTGCCCTGGTAGGTGCCCAAGGCCAATCTACTTTATGGTTAAATTTCAAGTCGATAGATGACAAAGGTCCGTTCTGCTCAAGGGCATTTCTTACTTCTGGAAAAATTTTACTGATAAAATTAGATTCACCACCATGCCGCTGGTATGCTTTTTCACGATATCTGCTAAAATATGGCCAATCTTTAACATCATAGACAGCCATATTCTTATCCCATCCATCCAATAATTTTCTTTCGGAATATAAAAGTTCCTGTAGATATTCTGGTTTGAAATTTTCAATTCGAGACTGAAGGACAAGGTATGAATTGTACCCCACTACATTAAGCGGATCAAATTGGATACAGCCGACCCGGCGCATGTATTCAAGTATGCCTTCTTTTCCCAGAAGTGTTCGTGCAGGTATAATTTTTTGGTGTATAAGCATAAATTGGCGTGCTTGCTTTTTAGTTATCTTCATATGAGGATACATTTAGACATTTCTTCGTCCCTTGTTGTTTATTTTACTATTTTTAATCATTATTCAACACTTTGAAATAAATTCAATGGTATTTTACAATATTTCATTAAGACTATTCGGATAAATTTTTGGGATCTATAATTAAAAAGTATTAGTTTTTTCAATTTTTCTATACTTTGATATCAATACGACAAAAGATTTAAAAATCCTTCTTTTTTAGAAATATTTTAAAAAAGAAGGATTTTTAAAGCCTTTTATTGTATTAATAAAGGTAATAAAATTATTTTCTCAAGGATAGTAAGATGAAAAAAATCAAATGTCTTTTACTTAGATCATTATTCATGATGATTGTTTTTTATGGCATTCTTTTTTTGTTTCCTTTTTCTGCGGTTGCCCAGGAGGGATCTTATTTCCAAGAACAAGATGAACTTGAAGCAAATGTGAATATAGAAATTTCCTGGAACAAGCACGATGAGCAGAATGGTAACCTGGAAGAAGCAGGCTCCCTATCCGCATCGGTCAGCGGCAATCTGGTTTTGATGGAAAATCGTAGTGGAGTAACCTTATTTTATCCTGATGAAAGCGGCATGCAGGCAAAGGCAAACTATCAAAATATAACGACGGATAAAAAAACAGGCGAAGTTTATTATACTGCTCAAGGTTCGGGAAGTGTACCAATCCTTTCACTTCAATCCATAACCGATCCCCAAAAACAGGGGCATCTGGAATGGATGGGCTTTACCGGGCCGGCGGGTGTGGCACATGCCATGCAACTTTCCGGGCAAGTTGATCCAGTGGCCTTAATGCAGGCTATGGCAGGAAACCAGAAGATGGATCACTATACCTTTTATTTTACTGTACCTGTTCATACTGTTATTACCGATAAAGATGGCAAGAAAACTGAAGGCTCGGTAGTAATTCATTTTGGGCTGAATGGCAGTGAATTAAAATCGGGATCGAATAGAGGTCATATATCCTGGACATCAGAAGAATTGGAATATGGTTTCCAATACCAGAGTTTTATGGGTATCAAGTATGAGCCGCCAGAATCAGGTGATGTTAAGTATAAAGCAAGCTGGTATTTTGGCGAACCGCCTCCTGCTATTGAAATCCATAGAGAAGTCAATGGAAAATGGATAGATATTACTAATGAGACGGTTCCGGTTGTCGTAGGAGAAAAAATAAAAATTCGTGGCATAATTATACCAGAGGATAAAGACCCTGGAGGCGGGAAATGGACTTTGGATGGACAAGGCCAGACAGCAGATGGGTCGGGTCAGAATTATATCAAACGTTATGAAGCGCATTTTCGCGAAGGAGGTCGAGTGCTTCCCCTAGAAAAATTTGACACACCGGAACTGGAATTTTACTGGGTGGACGGAGGAACCGGCGAAGCACAGTACACCATACATTCCAATGGAGACGAAATTTCAGCCTGGACTAATTTTGAAATTCAAAAACCCAACTATAAGGTTATCATTACTGCTTCTCAAAAAAATAATATCGGTAATCCCAACCGTGGAGAAAAATTGGAAGAAAGTAATTGTTTGGGGAAGGGTGCATATGATTCTGCTCAACCGACTGATTGGTTTTTGCAATATCAAGGAATTCATTTCAAGGCAGAGAATTTGGATCAAGCGACAATTGAAGGGGAAGAACAATGGGTTCAGATTCTTGAAGAAGAATCTTGTTTTTGGAAATACGATGATGATAACATCGTACGCAGCCTGATTACGGAAGCGCTGGATGTGTGCTACCCTTACGAAAGCGGTTCCCGGGCAATGGATGCTCCCGCAATCAAACTTGGAAATAGTAAGGAAGAACCTTTGCAGCAAGTACGTAAAGACGGCGTTACGATAGAGCTGAGAGTCGCTCGGAAAACCCAGAAGAATCGCATGTACCTTATGTTTAAATCGGCTCTCCCGGAAAGTGAGTGGGTTCCTCTTAAAGTCGTTAACTGGACCTGGAATGGCCAGTCAGATTACAATGAATCCGAAGGATGGAAGGACTTTACATATCTACATCCAGATGGTGTCATTGAGCCGGACGAACCGGTCGCCATGGACACAGCGCAATACCCCGAGTGGGAAAAGAATGCAGGTGATGACAGTGCATACCAAATGCAATAAAGAGTTATTGTCTAATAATACTACTAAAAGAGGTACTTAATGATGAAAATTATTCAACAAATCTTCATAAAAAGGTGGAAGTCTATTCCGGAAGAGTACGAAAAGAAAAAGCTGCCAAAAAAGTTGACATTTTATCTATAACAGGGTAAAAATACCATGCAAAACAGAATGGAGAGTAAGCATGAAAATAAATTTGATTGAGATAAAGATAAATTCTTAAGAAAATGAAAACTAATTCAATTTAGAGTGCCCACAAATAGGGGACGGTTTTCGCTTGGTGAGGAGTGAAGCGATTCATGGAAACAAAGAAGAAAATCCAATTCATCCGGGTTATTCTATTGAGCAACGGAGTTGTTGATTTATTTGCAGCAATAGCTCTCTGCTTCCCTGTGTTTAAGATTGCCTTGCCCGGATATGCCTCTTATACCAATCAATTCGCCTTTATTGCTGGTGGATGGGGGATCGCCGCCTTTACCTTTGGGATTGGCAGAATCTGGGCTTCCCATAAATTTGAATTTTATTGGTTTATGGTGATCTTGGGCTTATTAGAAGGAGTTATTCTTTCTTTGTATTCTCTGATCAATGTCTTTTTCCTGGAAATCAGTTTATTACAAGCCATGTTTCCCTTATCAGTGGGAAGTGTATATGGGGTTTTGTATTTGATTTCACTACTATTCCTGTTGCCTTTGGAAAAATCCAACTAGTTAAAAAGGAAAGTAATTGATGGTATTATTGGAAAAACTACAGATAGAAAAATTTATTTAGGCGGTATTGTGGAGGATCACGAATATGAAGTTATGCAGCGCTTGTTTATTGGGAATCAATTGCCGATACGATGGAAAAATCATCCCCAACGATGAAGTTATCCGTTTAGTCAAAAAAGAAATACTGATTCCTATTTGTCCGGAACAGTTGGGTGGCTTATCAACTCCTAGAGAACCTGCAGAGCAAAAAGGAGAAAAGGTCATAACCATATCGGGAGTCGATGTAACTCGTAATTTTATAAAAGGAGCAGAGCAGGTTTTAACATTGGCTCAGCTTTATGGTATTAAAGAAGCAATCTTAAAACAAGAAAGTCCATCCTGTGGTTGTGGCAGGATTTATAATGGGATATTTTCTAACCGACTCATTCAGGGTGATGGAGTGACAACTATCTTATTGAAAAAGAATAAAATTAAAGTTATAACAGAGCAAGACCTATGAAATAAAATGCCCGGGGATGGTTGTATAGCATATAGGTTCAAGTCTTGCAATATTACGAAGTTAGTAAATACAATTCTTTCCTTAACAAAATGGAAACACATCTTAGTATCTCCGATAATTAATAATTTAGTTTTAAATTAGATAAATAATACGCTTTTAGCGGAAGACTTATAGGATTTAAGGAGTTTTTTAAATATAGGGTTGAGGCTTTTGGCTTTTTAAATTCTTAGTTGTTTATATGAAATTCCGAATCACAACTTAAGGAGGTGAATAGATGGGACAAACAAAACCTGATTCAGAAAAATACCCAATAAAGAAATATCCAACCATTAGCGTATGCGGTCTGGATTGTGGTTTATGCCCAAGATACTACACTATAGGGCTATCGAGATGTCCGGGATGTGCTGGTCCTGATTTCTTCAATAAGCACCCATCTTGTTCTTTTATTACTTGCTGCGTCAAGAAAAAGAATCTGGAAGTCTGTGCCGAGTGTTCAGAATTTCCCTGTTCTAAATTCAAGAGTAATGAAGAATATCAGCAATTGAAAGAGTCTTCTTCTTATCCGCCATATAAAAAAGTTCTGCCAAATTTGAATTTCATCAAAGAACATGGCATTAAAAAATTTATAGAACAGCAGAAAAAGAAAATGAAATTACTGGAAACCATGATGGATAATTTTGATGAGGGCAGATCCAGAAGTTTTTTCTGTAAAAAAGTAGCCTTACTCGATTTAGCCAGTTTAGGAAGTGCATTAGATGAAGCTACCCAGAAAATCAAAATAGACCATATCAAACCGGATGATATTAAAATCAAAGCCAAAATTCTTAAGCGCATCCTCAATGAGATTGCGCTTAAAGAAGGGATAGATTGAACTAAGAAAAATCATAAAATCTTTTTAATATTTTTATTGAAAATATTTGACAATAATTTCTAAAATGTTTATATTATATTATTATTGAATTAAAGAGGTTCATAGGGAAAAAATAAAGAAAACTAAGGAAGAGCGATTTAAACATATTACTTTTTCAAGAATACAAAAAAATATTTGAAGGCGGGCTACATTTATGAAAGTTACTGCATTTATTGGTAGCGCAAGGAAGAAGCATACTTATAATACTACTGAACTTTTACTGCAAAAACTAAGATTACTTGGAGATATAGAATATGAAATAGTTCAGTTAAGTGATTATAACTTGGGAACCTGTAAAGGCTGCATATTGTGTATGGATAAAGGTGAAGAATTATGTCCATTAAAAGACGATAGAGATAAACTAATTGAAAAAATTATAAATTCAGACGGTGTAATTTTCGC
>DSEL01000041.1 GCA_011056645.1 Candidatus Atribacteria bacterium | reverse complement strand
TATTAATAGAAAGCAAAAAATAAGTATATTTGCAAAATATATTTAAAATTTGAATTTAATATTTTAAAATCGTGAACAGGCAGGACTTTATTTATGTTTGTTAATCTTATCGTTTCATTGGGATATATTTTTTTTGGGCTAGTAACAGGCTATGTTATTCAACAATTAGAAAAAAGAAAAATTATCCATTTGCCTATTAGTCTGGAAAAACTTCGTAAACTTCTCCAAAAAATAGGGCTTTTGTTTTTTATGCCCATTTCTTTTATAGGAGCTTTATGGATTGTTAAAATAGATAATCTAAAAATTATAGCTCTTCCGTTTCTAGGAATTTTTGCGCTTCTGATGGGAGGAATATTGGGTTTCGCTTCATCAAAATTATTCCAATTAAACCAGAAAGATACAGGTTCTATGTTTATTTGTGGATCATTTACAAATATTGGTTCTATCGGAGGATTAGTATGTTATCTTTTTTTAGGAGAAAAAGGTTTTGCTTTTTTCCCTATTTATAAGTTATTTGAACAGGTCATTTATTATGCCGTAGGGTTTCCTGTTGCAAAGTCGTTTAGCAACGATATCATAAAAAAGGAAAAGTTTACATCACGATTGAAAAAAGTTTTTATGGATATCTTTGTCATTGTTGCTTTAGCAAGCATTATAATAGGGGCTTTTTTTAATTTATCCGGCATTGAAAGACCAGAATTTTATAAAAACATTAATGCTATTTTTATTCCTGGAGGAACTGTAATCCTTTTAATTTCTATTGGATTGGCTATGAAATTTAGAAAAGTAAAAAAATATATAAAAGAATGCATTACAATTTCTATTATAAAGTTTATATTAATGCCTTTAATTATAGCTGCTATCGCTATTTTTTTAGGCTATGGTGTAATAGAGGGAGGTTTACCCTTGAAAGTTGTCATTATTTTATCTTCAATGCCGGTTGCTTTTTCCGCACTGGTTCCTGCCTCAATATATGACTTAAATTTAGATTTAGCCAATTCTTGTTGGTTAGTGACCACTCTGAGTCTAATTATAATCTTGCCCTTATTGTTTTATGTCATTAGGCTAATTTAAACCAGGAATTTTTTTGCTAACGAGCTTAGATTCTATCATAATTTGGATATTTATTAATAGTTAATATAAATACATCGTTATTGATATAAGATTATTAAGTTTTTAAATTATTTTGCATACAATATCTGTCTTGAATATTATTTTAATTTATTATATTATTGTTATGTAATGTACCATATAAAAAGTCAGTTGAAAATATTTTTGACTTTTTTTGGAAATAAACATATCTTAATAAATATTAAAAAGAAGAAACAAGATGTATAAAGTGAAACATATGGATTTATCAGAGAAAGTATACTCTACTCTAAGAAATAAGATTCTTAAGGGCGAATTAAAATCCGGAGAAAAACTTAATCAGGAAAAATTAGCTCAAAAACTTGGTGTCTCAAGGACTCCTCTTTTATCGGCATTTTCCAAACTTGAAAAAGAAATATTAATAGAAATAATACCAAGAAGAGGTGCCTTTGTAAAAAAATTAAATTATAATGAATTTCTTGAACTATATGATATTAGAGCAAGGCTTGAGCCTTTAGGTGCATATGAAGCGGCTAAAAATACTACAATATATGAGATAAAAAGGTTAAGTAAAATATTAGATGATTTTAAAAAAAATATAACAAAATATTCCTCAAATAATATAGGTAAAATTGATTACGATTTCCACATGGCGATAATGAAAATGAGTAAGAATAATTTTCTATTTAAAATGATTTCTTCCTATAATATCATTATTTTAAGTAACTTAGAGGGTTTATTG
>DSEL01000040.1 GCA_011056645.1 Candidatus Atribacteria bacterium | reverse complement strand
GTTATATTGTTTCTTAGTTAAGAGAATCAATATTTCTCACAATTAGCAGCTTATTATATATTAATATTTGCCTAACGCGATTTGTGACATGCCCCCGACTATTTAAACAATTAATCAAATAAAAAGATAACTATCTAATCAAAAAAAAGAGGTGATGTTTTGAATAAAAAATCATTAACTATTGCAAAATTAGCTGCCGCTGCTGCCGAAGATAAGAAAGCAGAAGACACCGTTATATTAAGCCTAAGTAAATTAACTTTAATTGCCGATTATTTTGTAATTACCAGCGGAAATTCAGAACCTCAGTTAAAATCTATTAGTAATTTTATTATTAGGAAATTAAAAGAGAATCAAATCAAATTATTACATTACGAAGGTAAACCGGAAACGGGATGGATATTATTGGACTATAGTGATGTGATAGTACATGTATTTTCTAAAGAGAAAAGGAATTTTTATGACCTGGAATATATTTGGCAGGAAGCAAAGAAAATTCGTTTATTAAAAAGAAAAAAAATATTAAAGGAGGGAAAGTAATGAGTGCAAGCGAAGAAGGCAAAGGAAATTGGCTTTTCGGATTAATAATATTAGCGGTTGGTATCATATTTATCGTTGAGAATTTTACTGATTTAGATATATGGGGAAGAGTATGGAATCTGTGGCCGATAATTTTACTCATCTGGGGCATCAAAGAAATTTGGCAAAATAAATCTATTTTTTTTGGAGTAATTTTAATCGCAATAGGAAGTATTTTTTTAGCAAAATATTTTTTCAGCTTTGAAGTATCAGAAAATGTCTGGAAATATTGGCCAATATTGATTATTGCCCTGGGTATTGATCAAATTTTTAAATCTTTGGGGGGAGCTAGAGCAAGAACCAAGAGGAAAGTAAAAGAAGAAGAAATATAGCTAATTCTGTTCTATTTTTTGTTATTGAGGTTGTTTCTTATTTTTTATCCTTTTAATTTCTATCAAAAGGACTATGGCTCCGATGCACAAATTAAAGTAAAAGACTACAAATCTCCAGATCCCTACAAAAAGACCTAAAAGGTGAAGGGGGATAAAGAAAGAAAATAAAGAGGCAAAACCTACCTCTGCTGTTCCGCTGCCACCCGGGGTAGGCATAAAAGGTAAAATAAAATAGAATATCACTTGCACTACCAATATATGCAAGAAATTAAAATGTTGGTTAAATCCCCAAAGAAGAAGAGGGGCTACTAAGAAAAATATGCCCCAAAATATAATGGTATAAAAAGTAGATAATAGCAGTTTAATCCAATTTTCTTTTAGAAGAGAAAAACTTTTATGGAATTCTTTAATCTCCAGGATTACTCTATTGAATAAGTAGGATATTTGTTCTTTTCTGGAAAACTTTACAATACAGGGTAAATGTTGAATTTTAGAAATTATTCCTAACATCTTTTCGGGGTATTTTACTGCTAAGATAAACAGAAAAAGAAAAAAAAGGGAGAACAAAATAGCTCCGTTGATAAGGATTGCAGAAAGAATAGTATAATGAGTCATGGTTCTTTTAAAGCCGAAAAAGATGATAGGAGTGAAAATAGAAAATACTAAAGTTTTGATCAGAGGCATAATAGTAG
>DSEL01000039.1 GCA_011056645.1 Candidatus Atribacteria bacterium | reverse complement strand
TATACTTTGTTTGGAGATTCATACTTTTTTAAATCGCTAGTATTCTCTTTAATCTTTCTAAATTTTTCTAATAAATTATCATCTGTCAAATATTTTTCTATTGTTTCCAGTCTTGATTTAGGAATTTCAAATTTCATATCACTTAATCCTTTCAGGAAGATAACTGAATCCTAGTGAATTTGCTTTTCTTTGAGCTTTTCCACCACCAGATTTCCGAGGAACCATACCTTTAGTTTTTGATCTAGAACTTCCAAAGGTTGTTATAACTTTATCTTCTTTATTTAAGATAACAGTTGCTTGTTTCCCTTGATACTTAGTACGTCCATTTGATTGTGTAACTACTTTTTTAGGATTTTTTACAGCATCTAGAATAGATTTTACGGCTACCCCCTTCCCTCCATCGCGGCCAACTGCTTGATGAATTCCGTGTTTTGTATAGCCTGTAATTTTAGATAGCTTTTTAATTTTATTAATAGGTGACAAAGGATTAACAAGATCTTTACCTGTTTGAATCGCTGCACCTTTAACAACAGACCACGAAAGCTTACCTTCCGTAGCCATTCCAATGGCAACATTTAATACAAAATCACCAAAAGGCTTTAAAAAATATGCTTTTCCATCAGGATCAACTAGATTTACAGGGTTATTTGCTGTATACGTATAGAGTTTGAGATTGTGTGGATTGTATACACCCTTATTGACCTTGCCATACATATATGTTGCCAAGATCGGATCTGGAGATTGCCACACAGAGGTGCGAGGGTGCCCTGAGCTTGCGAGGAAATGCCCTTGGGGTGCATAATACCTCGCGCCATGAAAAGAAAAAGAACACGCTGAAACTCAGCAGTATAGTTGGTCACCTATCGGTGATTTAATGTTACCAAATCTTTAACCTATGTATACACTCCGTAATGCAATTACGGAGCGAGAGAGAGCTTCCCAGATGGTCAGGGTGGTAGAAGTACTGCTCTTTTTCGTTTTAGAGTTATCTTCTATTCTTACGGGACTTGATAGTCAAACTTTTCTCTATATGGTGCAAATTTATCCCACTTAGCTTTGCCTTCATCCGACCAATCCCCTTTATACCATTCAACCTCTTCGCTGGTTATCTCATATACTTCTTCAGGATATAAGGACGCAGGGCTAATAAAATCACTAGTATATGGCAAAAAGTCAAACCTTCCCTCTTTTTTTAATAGTATATGCTCACAATAATTATCTACCGCCTCTATGTAATTTGACAATATTCGTATGTTTTCTATATCACCATCTTTAATATGATAAATTACTTTATCATCTATATCAATTTTTACAAATAATACATCCCCTTCTTTTTCTCTCTTGTTTTTTCTTGTATCAAGAAAAATAGAAAGATTTGTGCCCCATAGAGGATTTGAATCTGTCAACATTAAAGCACTAGTATGCATTTTACCTGGAAAGTGACTTTCGAACAATAGCTTAGTTTTTTTATTGAATCTGTTTATTGATCGAAGATAGTCTTCCATAGATTGCATAAATTGACGTTTTACAGGAAATTGAGACTCTCTTCCTGAACTTATAATATTGCCATCTACTAGTGGTTGGATACCTTCAAAATGATAATAATAGGCCAAATAAATTTCTTTAGGAAGCGCTTTCAAGTACTCCTTATATGCTGACCGATAATCTTGATCATAAGGGTTCATTCCCTGAGGTGAAATATCAAAAACTAAAAAGTTTTCAAATACCTCTTGCACTAAATAAAAACTATTACTGACACTTTTTAAAAGTGCTTCTTTTTCATAAACAAAAGGTTCAGAGCCCTCAAATAATAATTTTGTTGTTCGTGGCTGGTATATTTTTGTATAGGAATATAACCATTCTTTTCCATTCTCTAATATATTTATAGAAG
>DSEL01000038.1 GCA_011056645.1 Candidatus Atribacteria bacterium | reverse complement strand
ATTTAGTATATGGTATATAGTAAAGAAAAAACTATAAAAAATAAGTTAGAATAAAATACAGCGAAATGCTCTATTTTCTATCAACTAATTTTTCTTGTATTTTAAACAGGAAACTGTAAATGTTTAGTTTTTTATTTTAATAGTAACGACCAATAGACAGGCGAGACGCCTGTACTACTTTGTGTACGATATATCACCTTTCCGTTCTTGAATTCTGATTTTATTGACGCGGTACTCGATACTATATTCTAATGACTAGTTTGATATGGAGTTAAAAAATGGAATTAGGCAGGAATCCTCCTCAAAATATTAGTGCAGAGCAGGCTGCTTTAGGTTCAATGCTGCTTCAGGAAGATGCTATTTTACACAGTGTTGATATTTTAAGACCAGAAGATTTTTACAACAAAGCTCACCAAAATATCTTTAAGTCTATTCTTGAGCTTTTTGAAAAGAGCAGGGGGGTTGATTTAGTTACCCTTACCGAGGATTTGAATCGGAAAAACTTATTAGAGAAAATTGGAGGAGTTACCTACCTAACTAACTTAATTAATAGTGTTCCTACTGCAGCAAACATTGAGCACTACATTAAAATTATCGAAGAGAAATCTATTTTACGCAATTTAATTAATAATGCTACTAAAATTATTTCTATGGGTTATGAAGAAAAAGAAGATGCTAAGATTTTACTGGATAAAGCAGAGCATTTGATCTTTGAGGTTTCAGAGAGAAATTTAGGGCAATCTTTCGTTCCTATTAAAGAGATACTTCAAGATAGTTTTGAGAAGATTGAAAATTTATACCACAGAGAAGAGTTTATTACCGGTATTCCTAGTGGTTTTGATGAGTTTGATGATATTACTACCGGATTTCAACCTTCCGAGCTTATTGTTATTGCCGGTAGGCCTGGCATGGGTAAAACAGCCTTTTGTATGAATGTTGCCCAATATATTGCAGTTCAAAAAAATATACCGGTTGCCCTTTTTAGCTTGGAAATGTCAAAATCCCAATTAGTTCAAAGAGTGCTTTGTTCAGAGGCTAGAGTTGATGCCCATAGTTTGAGAAAGGGGAGATTAGCAGAATCAGATTGGCCTACTCTTTCTATGGCAGCAGGCCGGTTAGCAGCTGCTCCCATTTTTATTGACGATACAGCCGGGATTACTTGTTTAGAAATTAAAGCTAAAGCCAGGAGACTAAAAGCACAGCATGATCTTGGCTTAATTATCATAGATTATTTGCAGTTGATTACAAGTTCTGGTAGAGTAGAAAATAGACAACAGGAAATTTCAGAAATTTCTCGTTCTCTTAAAGGGTTAGCAAGAGAATTAAATGTTCCGGTAATTGCAGTTTCCCAATTATCCAGAGCAGTAGAACAAAGAATTGAGAGAAGACCTCGCCTATCCGATTTGAGAGAAAGTGGAGCAATTGAACAAGATGCTGATTTAGTAGTCTTTTTATACCGAGAGGAATATTATAAGGCAAAAACAGAAAAGAAGGGCATTGCCGAGGTTATTATTAGTAAACAGAGAAATGGTCCTACCGGTCAAATAGATTTAGCCTTTGTAAAAGAATATGCAAAATTTGAAAATTTAGCTCGGATTCCCGAAGAGAATAGTGAGTATTAAATAGTAATAGATTAATAGTTTCCTATATCAATAATTAATTTAATTAACCAATTGTATTAATTCCCATCTTGTAATTTGCAACCCGTAATTTAATACTAAAGGCTGTTCACTATTCACTATAGACTAATTTATAATTGACAGGCAGTAAAAAATAGTGTAACATTTAAAAGCGAAAATTTTACGATTTTAGCTATTTTGAGGGCCGTTAGCTCAGTTGGTAGAGCATCTGACTCTTAATCAGAGGGTCGCAGGTTCGAACCCTGCACGGCCCATCTAAAAATGCCCCCATCGTCTAGGGGACAGGACACCGCCCTTTCACGGCGGCGACAGGGGTTCAAATCCCCTTGGGGGCACCAATTGATTAATGATAAAAAATGGGCGGATAGCTCAGTTGGCAGAGCACCTGCTTCACATGTAGGGGGTCACAGGTTCAAGTCCTGTTCCGCCTACCATTTTTTTAAAGGATATGATGCCGGCGTAGCTCAACTGGCAGAGCAACGGAATCGTAATCCGTAGGTTGTCTGTTCAACTCAGATCGCCGGCTCCAAAATTAGTAAATAGTATATAGTGCTTAGTATATAGTAAAAAAAGAAGAAACAACTGGAAACCAAATTCGTATCTTGTATCTTATTTTTTTAACTTATATTTTAGAATTGAAAACCGGGAACTGCCAACTAAAAACTTGAATTTATACTAACAACTATTCACTATTAGCTATAAAAGGCAAGCAATCTGATGAATAATCCAAAGTTAACTTCACCCACTAAAGTTGCCAGGTTTCTTAGTAGTCACGACTTTAAATGTAAGAAAAGTTTAGGACAGAATTTTTTAGTTGATCAAAATATCTTAGAAATAGTTATTGACTCACTAAAATTGAATAAAAAAGATAACGTTTTAGAAATCGGTACAGGGATTGGAACCCTCACCTTTGCCTTATCCCCCTTGGTTAACCAGGTTATTTCCATTGAGAAAGATAGAAAATTAATTCCTCTTATAAAAGAAAACCTTTCTTCTTTTAATAATATTGAGATTATTTTTGAAGATATTATAAATTTCGATCTGATTAATTTTTTTAAGCAAAGAAGAGCAACGGGTGAAAAAGTTGAAAAAATTGTAGGTAATCTTCCTTACTACATCTCCATATCTTTAATTACAAAGATTCTTGAGTTAAATCGATATTTAAAATTGGGTGTATTTCTTGTCCAGAAAGAAGTAGGAGAAAGGTTGCTGGCTAAAGTAGGGAATAAAAATTACAGTATTTTATCCCTTGTTACCCAATATTACTCTCTGCCGCAAAAAGTTCATATTGTCCCTCCCACGGTATTTTACCCTCAACCTCAAGTCAGTTCGATGATCATAAAATTAGATATCTATAAAAAACCACAAGTACAAGTAGGGAATGAAAGACTTTTTTTTAACCTCATTCGAGCTTCCTTTCAGCAAAGAAGAAAAAGCTTAATTAATTCTTTATCGAACTTTTTTAAAGGTGAAATTAGCAAAAGGGATATGGAGAACTTTTTAATTAAGGTAGACATAGATAAGAATCGTAGGGGAGAAACTCTTACACTGGAAGAATTTGCCAAACTGAGTATGGTGATGGGGGAAAATTAGCGTAGAGTGTTTAAGGTTACAAGTTGCAGGGTTCGAGTTTCTATAAAGAGGTAGGGGTTTAATTTATTAAACCCGATGTTAAACGCTATGCACTAATTATATTATATTGTATCTTGAATTTAATACTAACGACTAACGACTAATTTAAT
>DSEL01000037.1 GCA_011056645.1 Candidatus Atribacteria bacterium | reverse complement strand
GATTAAATTAGTCGTTAGTCGTTAGTATTAAATTCAAGATACAATATAATATAATTAACCGATTGGCTAATTGATAATTAATCCAGAAGTAAAATTTTTTATTCACGCTAACGACTCATTTAATACTTTTTTCAAAAACGCTCCGGTAAATGAATTCTTATTGCAGGCTATTTCCTCCGGGGTTCCCTCGGCGATCACTCTTCCACCCTCTTCTCCCCCACCCGGACCAAGATCAATAATATGATCTGATGATTTAATTACATCCAGGTTATGCTCAATTACCATGACGGTATTTCCTGCTTCTACTAACCTATTTAAAACATCGAGTAATTTTTTCACATCATCAAAATGCAAACCAGTAGTAGGCTCATCTAAAAGATAGGCGGTTCTTCCTGTACTTTTAGTGCTTAATTCTTTCGCCAATTTTACTCTTTGCGCTTCACCACCGGAAAGAGTGGTAGCAGATTGTCCTAATTTTATATAGCCTAATCCTACATCATATAAGGTTTGTAATTTTCTCTTTATGGCAGGAATGGCTGCAAAAAATCCCAAGGCTTCTTCAACAGTCATGTCCAAAACTTGCGCTATATTTTTATTTTTATATTTTACTTCCAGAGTTTCGCGATTGAATCGTTGACCTTTACAGATTTCACAGGGTATATAAACATCAGGTAAAAAATACATTTCAATCTTTACTATCCCCCCACCCTGACAGGCTTCACATCTCCCGCCTTTTACATTAAAGCTGAATCTCCCTTGATTATAACCTCTAATTTTTGCTTCTTTAGTCCGGGAAAATATTTCTCTAATCGGAGTAAAGGCTCCAGTATAAGTAGCAGGGTTAGAGCGAGAAGTTCTTCCTATGGGTGATTGATCGATAATGATCACTTTATCAATATTTTCTATTCCTTCAATCTTGTCATAATCACCAGGATGAACTCTGCTCTGATATATTTTTTTGATTAATATTTTATATAAGGTCTCCTCAACTAAAGTACTTTTACCGGAACCGGATACTCCGGTGATACAGGTTAGTGTACCCAAAGGGATAGACACATCAATGTTCTTTAAATTATATTGGCGGGCTCCGTAAATAGTCAAATATTTTCCATTGCCTGCTCTTCTTTTAGAAGGAATATTAATTTTATTAAAGCGGCTTAGATATTTCCCGGTAATGGATTTATTATTTTCTATTATTTCCTGGCAATTGCCCTGTGCAACCAAATACCCTCCATGTACGCCTGCTCCAGGCCCAAGATCCACAATATGATCGGCAATTCTCATCGTAGCCTCATCATGTTCAATGACTATCACTGTATTCCCTAAATCCCTCAGTTTGATAAGGGTCTTTAAAAGTTTAGAATTATCCTTTTGATGTAAACCAATACTCGGTTCATCTAAAATATAAAGTACTCCGGTTAAGCTCGAACCAATCTGGGTTGCCAGACGAATTCTCTGATTTTCACCTCCTGCTAAGGTAGAAGAAGAACGAGATAAGGTCAAATATTCCAAACCGACATTAATTAAAAAACTTAATCTATTTTTTATCTCTTTTAAAATTGGGACAGCAATAATCTGATTTCTTTCACTTAATTTTAATTTGTCAAAAAAATTATAATTCCATTTGATAGATTTGTCGGCGATATCTGCTATCGATAATTCTTCTATGGTAACATTTAAACTTTCCGGACGAAGTCTTTTACCTTCACAAGAAGGACAGGGTCCGATATTCATGAACTTTTCTATCTCCTGGCGAATGATTTCTGATTTCGTCTCTCGATGTCTTCTTTTCAAATTATTGATTACCCCTTCAAAAGAATTTTCATGAGTCCAATAAGTAGATCTTTCATCATTCTGATATTTAAAGGGTATCTTTGTGTTTCCCGATCCGTATAATAGAACTTCCTGAAATTCAGGTTTTAATTTTGCAAAAGACGTATTAAGGTTAAAACCATAAAAATCAGCTAAACCTTCTAATAGGTGATATAAATATTTCCCTCTTACCTCTCCCCAGGGAACCAGGGCACCTTGAAGTATGGATTTTTTTCCATCGGGCACTATCAATTCTGGATCAAACTCCATTTTAAAACCTAACCCACTGCAAACCGGACAGGCTCCATAAGGGTTATTGAACGAAAAGATTCGGGGAGCAATTTCTGGTAAATTAATTCCGCAGTTAGGGCAAGAAAAATGCTCACTAAAGATCTTTTCTTTTCCACCTTCAACAGTAATTATTACTACCCCCTCGCTTAAACTTAAAGCGGTTTCTATGGAACCTGCGAGACGAGCCTGTATTTCAGGGTTTATTACTAAACGGTCTACTATGACTTCAATATTGTGATTTTTGTACCTATCGATTTTTATCTCTTCCTCTATTTCAAAAGTGCTTCCATCTACTCTTACTCTAACGTATCCCTTTTTTTGAACATCTTCTAATATTTGTTTATGTTCACCTTTTTTAAAACGAATTATCGGCGCTAAAACTTGTATTTTTGTTCCCGAAGATAAATTTAATATCTGATCAACCATTTGTTCCACTGTCTGCTTGCTTACCTGCCTGCCGCACTGGGGACAATGAGGAATTCCAATGCGGGCAAAAAGCAAGCGTAAATAGTCATAAATTTCGGTAACGGTACCCACAGTTGAACGAGGATTTTTACTTGCTTTTCTCTGATCAATGGAAATTGCTGGCGATAATCCCTCAATATAATCCAGGTCGGGCTTTTTCATTCTCTCCATAAATTGTCGGGCATAAGAAGATAAAGATTCAATATATCTCCTTTGGCCTTCCGCATAGATGGTATCAAAAGCCAGAGAAGACTTACCGGAACCACTCAAACCGGTAATGACAATTAGTTTGTTTCGCGGTATTTCCAAGTCAATATTTTTTAGATTATGTTCTCGTGCACCTTTAATTATTATCTTAGTCTGAACCACTTAGTATTTCTCCTTTGAAATAGTATCAAGCATCAAATATATAGTAAAGAAGGGATCGGATTTATCCGATCCGAAACGGGTTCGATGAATCGAACCCCTACATTTGCACAGACAGGCGGTACGCCTGTCTTACGTTTATTATAATGTTTCGCGCTTTTATCTACTTTTAGATTTTATCTTTTTATAGACAGACACAAGATCTACCCTTATTTGTAGCTTGCAACTTGTACCTTATAACTTAATATTTTTCCTTCTTTGCTATTCACTATTTACTAACGACTATTCGCTATTTTATTTTCCGAATAAAGTTTTCTCTTTTTTTAATCTGTTGATCTCATCCCTTAACAAAGCAGCTCTTTCAAAGTCTAAATTTTTTGCTGCCTGTTTCATCTCTTTCTCCAAAGATTTTATTAATAACCATAAATTGTTCTTATTTAGATACTTCTCATGTTCTTCATTTATCGAAGGATAATGTTCGAAACTATTTATGCTGCTAATAACGGCAAATTTTTCCACCGTCTTGGTTATTGTTTTGGGTGTTATTCGATGTTTACGATTATATTCTAATTGTATTTCTCTCCTCCGACTGGTTTCTTTTACTGCCCTTCTTATCGATCCGGTAATATTTTCGCAATATAATATAACGGTACCGTTTATATTCCTTGCCGCTCTCCCCATAGTCTGAATCAAAGAGGTTTCTGATCTTAAAAAACCTTCTTTATCTGCATCTAAAATAGCTACTAAAGATACTTCAGGGAGATCTAATCCTTCTCTTAAAAGATTGACTCCTACTAACACATTAAATTTTCCTAATCTTAGATCCTTTAAAATATCGATCCTTTCCAAAGTTTTAATCTCGGAATGAAGATATTTTGCTTTAATATTAATTTCTTCCAGATACTCAGCCACATCTTCCGCCATTCTTTTAGTTAAAGTGGTCACCAGTACTCTTTCTTTTTTCTCAGTTCTTTTTTTTATTTCTTCTATTAGATTATCAATCTGATTTTTAGCCGGCCTTAAAACTACCTCCGGATCAATTAATCCGGTGGGTCTGATAATCTGTTCAACTGTTTGTTTACTTTTTTCTAATTCATACTTGGCTGGAGTTGCTGAAACGAAGATCACCTTATCCATATATTTTTCAATTTCCTTGAAATATAGCGGCCTGTTATCATGGGCAGAAGGTAAACGAAAGCCATACTCTACCAAACTATCTTTTCGGGATTTATCACCGGCGAACATACCTCTTAATTGGGGAATCGTTACATGGGATTCGTCAATAAATATCATAAAATCAGCTGGGAAATAATCTAACAAAGTGTAGGGAGGTTCTCCTGATTTTCTTCCGCTAATATGACGGGAATAGTTTTCAATTCCACTACAGTATCCTACTTCTTTAAGCATTTCTAAATCATATCTTGTTCTTTGTTCTAATCTTTGTGCCTCCAACAATTTTCCCTCTTTTTTAAAATACTCTAATCTTTCCCTTAATTCTTCTTCGATGGAAAAAAACGCTTTTTCCAATTTATCTTTGGTAGTAACAAAATGTTTCGCAGGATAAACGATCAATTCATCTTTCCTCTTTTTAACTTTTCCGGTCAGAGGATCTATCTCCATAATTGCATCTATTCTGTCACCCCATAACTCTATGCGAAATGCATATTCCAGATAGGAAGGAAATATTTCAATTACGTCTCCTCTGACTCTAAAACATCCACGATGAAAATCAATATCATTTCTTTCGTAGTGAATATTTATCAATCTTTCAGAAATATTATATCTTGGAAAAATATCATCTTTACTCACTTTTAGTACCAATTCTTGATAATCTGCGGGAGAACCTAATCCATATATACAAGATACGCTGGCAACAATAATTACATCCCTTCTTTCCAATAGTGAGCTGGTAGCAGAAAGTCTTAAACGATCAATTTCCTCGTTAATGGAGGAGTCTTTCTCTATGTAAGTATCTGTTCTGGCAATATATGCTTCAGGCTGGTAATAATCATAATAGCTTACAAAATACTCAACAGCGTTATGGGGAAAAAAATTTCTAAACTCGCTGCATAATTGAGCAGCCAGGGTTTTATTATGGGAAATAACCAGTGTGGGCAATTGAATTTTTTGAATTACATTTGCCATAGTAAAAGTCTTCCCTGAACCAGTTACTCCTAATAAAGTTTGATATTTGCTACCACGAACTATGCCCTCTACTAATTTTTTAATAGCCTGGGGTTGGTCACCTTGAGGAGGATAATCAGATACCAATTTAAACTCTTGAGTCATTTACTACACCTTTAATAAAAATACTATTAACCTTGAAAACTCACTTTTATCCTTATAATTATACACTTAAAGTTATATACTAATGAATGTTTATATAATACTAATTTAATCGGTCAATTGAACAATTAGGGAATCGGCTAATCTACAAACAAATCTACCATTTTTGAACGATTCACATCTACCAAGCCTTTATTGGTTATTTTAAGGTGAGGAGCTACTTCTAAGGATAAAAATGCAATGCTCATAAAAGGATTATCTACGGTAATCCCTATTTTTTTGGCAGTTTTATAGAGGGAGTCTAATTTTTCTTTCACCTCTAACAAAGGTCTATCTGACATCAAACCAGCAATAGGTAAAGGAAGAGAATCTATTACTTTTTCATTTACGGATATTGCTAGCCCACCCCCCATCTTTGCAATAGCTGCTCCGACATTTAGTATATCTTCATCATTGGTACCCACAATAATAATATTATGCGAGTCATGAGCGACAGATGAACCAATGGCACCTTTTTTTAACCCAACTCCTTTGATTAAACCTCTACTCACTTTTTGCGAAGCGTGATGTCTCTCTATTACCGCAATCTTTAATATATCGCGCTTGGTATCGGAAACCACAAAACCATTATCGACTTTAGGAACTTCTATTATTTCTTCCGTAATAATTTGACCGGGAGTAATTTTTATAACTCTACATTTACTGCCTTTTACGGGAATTTTAAAATCTTCGGGATAAAGCCACTTAATATTAATTGATCCTCTAATAGGTACCTCTAATGGTTTAGGTTTTAGTTCTAATAACTCTCCGTTTTCAGCAACCAAATTTCCATTATTAAATACTTTAAGGATATTAAAATCTTTAAAATTATCAAAAACCACTAAATTAGCCAGATAACCAGGAGCAATTGCTCCTAAATTTCTTAGTCTGAAATATTCTGTAGTATTTATAGTAGCCATCCTTATAGCAGTAACAGGGTCTATACCTTTATGGATAGCAGTTTTTATAATATAGTTAATATGTCCCTTTTCGATGAGATCTTTGGGATGACGATCATCGCAACAAAAGAAACATCTTCGGGAATTATCAGGTTGTACTAACGGTAAAAGATCAATTAAATTACGGGTAACTGAACCTTCTCTCAACATAATATACATACCCAATCTCAATTTTTCTTTTGCCTCTTCTACTGTCGTGCACTCATGATCAGATCTTATTTGCGCGGAGACATAGGCGCAAAGATCTTTACCGGATAAATTTGGAGCATGTCCATCGATGCATTTTTTGGAGAACACTGCTATTTTGTCCAATACGTCGGGGTTCTGGTTTAATACTCCCGGAAAATTCATCATTTCTCCCAACCCTAAAACTCTTTTTTCTTCTAACAAAGGGAATAAATCATTTACGCTAAGGTTTGCTCCGGAAGTCCCCAAAGACGAAGCTGGAACACAAGAAGGAAGCATCATAAAAATATTTAAAGGATTATGCTTGCTGGATTCTAACATATACCTGATACCTTCTAAACCCAATACATTGGCAATTTCGTGAGGATCAATAACCACTGAAGTTGTTCCTTTTGGTACTACAGTTTTGGCAAACTCTGAAATTTTAACCATAGAACTTTCTAAGTGAATGTGACCATCTATAAATCCGGGAGAAAGAAAACAGTCAGAAATATCTACCTGTTTTTTTGCCTCATATCCTTCTCCTAATCCTACTATTGTATCTTTATAAATAGCTACATCGGAAGGGTATATTTCTCCGGAAAAAACATTAACTATCTTTCCATTTTTTAATAATAGGTCTGCCTTTTCCTTTCCTCTAGCAACTTTAATAATTTCAGCAAGGTTCATAATTATCACCCCTTTCTTTTAGCGTATTACACAATTTCATATCTTGTATTTAGATACTAGATTTTCCCAGATCTTTTCTACTTGTTCCTTGGTCTCATCAATTGTTCCGTTATTACCGATCACATAGTCAGCCATTTTAATTTTTTCTTTGATAGGCATTTGCGATTTTATTCTTTGTAAGGCTTCATTCCGGGATAAATTATTTCTTTTGTTTAATCTCTTTATTTGCTGTTCTTCTTCTATATATACTACTATTATCTTGTCCATTAGTTTATTTATCTTGGTTTCATAGATTAAAGCAGCGTCTATCATTATTATTTTTTCCTGGTCCTGGGCTTTATCTCTAATCAAATTTATCTTTTTTTTTATCAGCTTTTTTATTTCAGGATGAGTAATTTTATTTAATTTTTTTAATAGATCTATATCTGCAAAAACTATTTTACCTAACTTTTCTCTATTAATAATCAGATCGTCTCTTAAAATATCTTTTCCGAATAATTTAATAATTTTCGTCCAGGCTGGTTTATGTGGCAAAATTACTTGATGACCAAGTTTATCCACATCAATAATTTCAGCGCCCAAATCTTTAAACATGGATGCTACCGTACTTTTACCGCTTACAATTCCGCCAGTAAGACCAACAATCAATTTAATAACTCCTCCTATGCCCCAATTGACCAATTCACCAATTTACCAATGCATCAATTTACCAATGCACCAATTGAGCAATAAAATTAGATACTGTGTTAAAAGTCAACTCACAAACTCTCCTAAAAGACACGATATTTGATTTTTAGTATTTTAGTTTTAAATCGCTACATACTCCGTCTTATTATGGTAGATGGCGTGAGCAACCAAGAGTAGTTTTCTCATGGCAGCAATGACCGCTACTTTTTTCGGTTTATGATGGGCGATTAATCTTTGATAGAAGATAGCTATCTTCTGATTGTTTTTAATAGCGCTAAGGGCCGGCATATAGAGCATCTTTCGGATGTGCCGATTGCCATTTTTACTGATCTTGGCTTTACCTTTTACCGAGGTGCCCGATTCTCTTTTGGTAGGATCTAGTCCT
>DSEL01000036.1 GCA_011056645.1 Candidatus Atribacteria bacterium | reverse complement strand
CCAGAATATATATAATTAATATAGATTATCAAATTTTTTTAATTAAGAGTTTATTATTTCTTAAAATTAAAAATCTTTAGCTTAAGGAGAATATAAAATGATTAACGGTTTTCTGCAGCAAACTTATTTTCAAAATAGAATTATCGATTATATCGTTGCTATAGCAATTTTTATTTTACTTATAATAGCTGTTCAAATTGCAAAAGGAATCTTGTTAAAATTACTAAAAACTTGGGCGAAAAAGAGCACCAGTAAAATAGATGATAAATTTGTTAAGGCATTCGAAGAAAAAATAAAAACTTTTCTAAATTTAGTATATTTTGGTGCTTTTTATATCAGTATTAAGTATCTTACCTTAGAAGCGCAAATAGAAAAGTTTTTTAATATTTTCGTCATTATCCTTTTAACTTTCTTCGGAATTCAATTTTTACTCTCTATCACCACCTATGGACTGGAAACTTACTGGGTAAAAAAGGAAAAAGATCAGGCTAAAAAACAAGCATTAAAAGGCATTATTGCTATTATAAAAATTATTGTCTGGAGCATCGTTCTTATTATTCTCTTGGATAGCTTAGGGGTTAAAATCTCGGCACTGATTGCCGGATTGGGCATTGGCGGTATTGCCATTGCGCTTGCCGCTCAAACTATTTTGGGAGATCTATTCAGCTGCTTTATCATTTTCTTTGACCGCCCCTTTGTGACCGGTGATTTTATTATCATTGGCGAATTTAAAGGTACTGTAGATAAAATAGGCCTTAAAACAACCCGCCTAATTAGCTTGGGGGGCGAACAACTCATTTTTTCCAATACGGACCTAACTAATTCCAGAATAAGAAATTATAAACGAATGGATCGACGGCGAATTGTATTTGAATTTGGTGTTATCTATCAAACTACCCTAACACAGTTAAAGAAAATACCCCAAATAGTTGAAGAAATTATTACTCAAATTCCAGAAACAACCTTTGACCGAGCCCATTTTGCTTCTTATGGGGATTTCAGCTTAAACTTTGAAGTAGTGTATTATGTCAATGATCGTGACTATAATAAATATATGAATATTCAACAAGAAATTAATTTTCAAATAAAAGAAACCTTCGAAAAAGAAGGAATCGAATTTGCTTATCCTACTCAAACCCTATTTCTTTCTAACGAAAATAAAAAATAATCAGGTTTTAAGTTAAAATTTTAAGGAGGATATTTGTTATGCAATTTTATTTGATCTTAGCAGCGATAATTGCCATTTCTATGGTTATTTTTTCTTTTCAAAATCCCTTTCCCCTCATGGTCTACTTTCTTGGTTGGGAAGTAAAAATCTCTCTTACCTTAATTTTAATTATTACCTTTATTGCCGGAATATTAACCTGCTTTTTAGTTACTACTATTTCAAGAATGAAAAGAACACGATTAATTACCCGTCAGAAAAAGAAAATTGCTGAATTAACCAAAGAAGAAATAAAATAAAGAAAAAATAAAGTAGTATAAATTAGAATAGATAAAATTAAGAGATATTATTTTTTTCTTTTCCTACAGTCCTACAGCCACTTTTTCTTGCGGAAATAAAATAGCATTATAATACTTACGACTGCCATTATAAATAGGGCAGCAAAATATCCCCAGCGTAATTGCAGTTCTGGCATATAGGCGAAGTTCATTCCATAAATTCCGGCAATAAAAGTTAAAGGAATAAATATAGTAGCTATTATGGTTAATACTTTCATCACTTCATTCATTTTATTGCTAATACTGGAAAGATAAATATCCAGCATCCCGGAGATCATATCTCGGAAAGTTTCTATGGTATCAATGACTTGAATACTATGGTCGTAAACATCCCTCAGGTAGATACCGGTAGTTTCTTCTATTAGCACTGATTCCGTTCTTTCTAAACCGCTTATTATTTCTCTCAAAGGCCAAACAGATTTACGCAAAAATATCATATCTCTCTTTAAGTTATGAATTCCCTGGAGAGTAGACGGTATAGGATTAGCTACTAATTTTTCCTCCATTTCCTCAATCTTTTCTCCGGTTCCTTCCAAAATTGCAAAATAACTATCTACTATAGCATCTAACAAACAATATGCCAGATAATCAGCTCCTGATTTCCTCATTTTCCCCTTTCCCCTTCTAATTCTCTCTCTGATAGAATCGAAAACATCACCTTTTTTCTCTTGAAAAGAAATAACAAAATTGCACCCAAGAATTAAGCTAACTTGCTCGATCTCTATCTTATTAATCTTTTCATTAAAATAAATCATCTTCAGGATAATAAGGATATAGTCTCCAAAATCTTCCATTTTGGGACGTTGGTCAGTATTCATAATGTCTTCCAATAGAAGAGGGTGTAAACCTAAAATTTCTCCAATTTTTTCCATGAGTTCAATATCATGGACGCCATTTATGTTTATCCAGGTAACGGCGGGTTTATCCCTAAGAGGAAAACATTCCTCGATTTTTTTTATCTCTTTCTCTTGATATTGTTCTTTATTATAATCAATAAGTGTAATTTCCGCTTTTTTAGTCTTCCTATCTCCTATGTGCATAAGAGTACCGGGAGGAAGACCTGCTTTTTTTGATCTCTTCTTAACTGATTTACTCATTACAATTCACCTCGTAATTCATATTGCTATATTTTCGCAAAAACTCTTTTAGCCTCCCCTTCGCATTTACCAATATTTATTTAATACGTGATAATTTGGTCAAATCCTTCTTTTATTTGAAAAATATTAAAAATAAGTAAAGCCTTCGCCTATAAGATCAAAGAGTTCGGTATTTTTCGCTATGTAGATGTGTTGTGGTGATAAAATTATATCAATTATGTTATAATTTAATAAAAAGCTTTTTTACAACCATCATTTAACAATCTAATATCTGCAATGATAGTATTACATTATTCACCCATTTATTATTAAACATTTTCAATATTGAGGTAACCTTAATTTGTTTAGATTATTCAGCAGAAAATTTATAATATTTTTTTTAATAGTGACCCTGTTTATCACCATTTTAGTCGCAGGATATCTTTTTATTTTCAACAATCAATCGTTCCGAGATTATCTAAAACCAATAATCATCAAACAATTAGAAAATAATCTGGGTAAAAGTATATATATAGAAGAAGTGCAATCAGCATCCTTCAATTCACTGGTATTTTCTAATTTAGCTATTTTAGAAAACACTACCACCGGAGGAAATATCGTCTTATTAGAGGCAGAACGGGTTACGGTAAATTTCCGATTTAACTTCTCCTTCCCGCGAGTAAAAAACTGGCAATTAGTCCTCACCCAACTTACTTTTCATAAGGCTCGCTTACAGCTTCACCGAGATTTAAAAGGAGATTTTGACCTGGTAAAAAATTTCAATTTTAATCCGGATATGATTAAAAGTAATGTTACTTTTAATAAAATTTATTTTAAAGATAGTCTCCTCCTCTTCCAAGATGATTTTGTCTATCAAAGCGAAAGTTTGTCCACAGAGGCTAAACACCTAAATGGCTTTTTAGACTTAAAAGATTTACCCAAAGTTGAATTTGAATTTGATGGATTGATAGAGAAAGATAGTTCATCAATCGCTATGCAAGGATATTTATTTATCGATCAATCCCTCTATTCTCTAAACTGTCAACTTAAAAATGCGGATATGAAGCATTTTCAACATTACATCGACGGTCTTGAAGCGTTAAATCTGGAAAAGGGTCGATTTGATTTACAACTTACCTTGGACTCTGATCCAACTTTAGTCCCTGCGCAGACATCCTGGCAAGGTGAAGTATCGTTTCAAGGAGTTAACCTAAGACCCGATCCTTTAAATAAAATATTCCTTGAAAATATTCATGGTATAATTCAATTCCGGGAAACAGAGATTCAAATCGATAACTTTCAAGGATTTGTTCATAACCAACCCTTCAATCTTTCGGGACAAATCTCTTTTCAAGAGATAGCCAACTTTAATCTGGATTTAGACATAAAAGATTTTCCCTTAAATACTTTAGAAGAAGAGCTGGAGGAATTTGTGGCAAAAAGCGGTTTTTTATTAGAAGGGAATATCTCCCTGGGGGTCAATTTAAAGGGTAACCTTGATAACTTCCAGGTAACTGGCCAACTGGGCTCTTTGGCACTTAACCTAAACGACTGGCAATTACAAAATCCAAACCTTCTGTTCTCTTTTAAAGAAGAACAACTTATGATTGAATCCCTGGAAGCCCAATGGGAAGATACTGAAATAAAAGTAAAGGGAATAATTGATTGGGAAAAACCAACTCCGATTTATCAATTTTTTGCACAGATCAAAGGACTTGATTCAGAAAACTCTGCCTTCAAGAAAATAGCCTTTTTGGATTCATTTTCCGGCAATTTATCTGGAAATTTCACCGTAGAAGGGAATCTTCTGGCAAATTCTCCCATTAACTTAACCGGACAAATAAGCGCACAGGAAGTAAAATTATGGAACAATCAATTGCATGAATCCATTGGTGCTCAATTGGAAATGGAAATATTAAATTCCTCTTCCTTCGTATTAGATAGACTCACCATATCCTATCTTCAAAATCAATTTAATCTATCCGGAAAATTGGATTCAAAAAATCAATGGGACTTTAAACTCGATAGTAGGGATATTTCTTTGAATGATCTTTCCTTTTTACCTAATCTTGATGAATTAGAAGGAATTGCCAGTATTTCCGCTAAAATTCAGGGAACAGCTTCCCAACCTCAAATAGAGGGAAAATTAGAGTTAAAGAACGCTAATTGGGAAAATTTAGCTCTAAATAATTTTGAAGGAGATATATCCTATCAATTTCCTTTCGTACAATTTAAGCAGATATCTTTAGATAATAACAACATCAGTTTAACTGCCGTCGGACAGGTTGACTTACAAAAAGACAGCCAGAAGCAAGTAGACCTAAAACTTCAAATATCCAAAATAGATATGAATTATGTAAACGAATTACTCGCACTTGAAGAATCTTTGTCCGGATGGGCTCATGGTTTTGTAAACCTTCAAGGTAATTGGCCGGATATTTCTTTAGATAGCCAATTAGATTTAGAGGAAATTTCTATACAAAATTATTTTTTGGGTAAAGGGAATTTTCATTTTGGACTGTCAACAGATAGATTAAAGAATTTTACGGACTGGAGCATTAATAATTATCAATTGACTATTGAAGAATTGAGCTTCCAGCAGGCAGAAATGCAAATGAACGTCCAGGGAAAAGCTGATTTACAAAAAGACCTTCCTTTTTCTCTGGATATAAAGTTTAATCATAAAAATTTAAAGCAGTTGATTGCTTTGACTAATCTTCAAGATCTAAAAATGGCTAACCTTCTTCCTTCAAAAATAGAGGGAACACTTAAAATAATGGGAAACTTGACTTCTCAACAGTTTTTTTTAGAGTCTCTACTCTCCACTCCTCAAGATGGAATCGATTTACAATATGACTTAAAATTAAATTTAGAAAAAAAGGAATCTAAAATCAATATAAGTGAATTATTGCTAAAACAGCAAGAAGGACAATTTTTAGCTGAAGGATGGCTGGATATCAACCAAAATTTATTAGATATACAATTTAAAGCGAGGGAATTCGATTTAAACAACCTTAGCCAACTTATCGGATTCAAAGAAGAGTTAAAGGGAAATCTTATTATTGCTGGAGTTTGCCAGGGTTCATTTCAGCGCCCTGATTTATCTATTTCTGCTCAAATAAAAGACGGCACATTCCGTAATTTTAAATTTGAGGATCTTCAAAGTAAAATTAACTGGAAAGAGGGCAATCTGGATATACAGGAATTAATCATCTCTTATCAACAGAATCTTCAAATTAAGGCGCAAGGAAAGATACCATTTCCTTTTATGGTCTCTGATAAAAAAGAGGAGCTGGATCCGACTTTTAATAAAATACCTTTGAACTTTAAGGTCAGTTTAGAAAATGCTGATTTAAGTTTCATACAAATATTTTGGGATGGAAACTTTAAACAGGTTCAAGGAATTACCAATCTTACCCTAAATTTATCCGGCACAGTCAGTCAGCCCATTCTAAATGGACAAGTTACCCTCGATCAGGGAATTTTAGAATTAATTTCTACCCCCATTAAGTTAGATAAAATAGAATCTAAAATCGATATTGTCAATAATTTAGTAAAAATTAGACAACTTACTTTTATATTAGATAATAATTTAATTTATGTTTCCGGAGATTTTAAATTAGTTAATTTCCGCCCTGATGATCTTAGAATTAAAATATGGAACGAAGAAGGGAAATTAATCTATGGAGATATGCTGACTACTCAAGTGAATTTCCAGTCTGAACTTAATGGCTCTTTCGATTCCCCTCAATTAAAAGGAGAATTTATTTTTTCTGAGGGAGAGTTGAATTGGAAGCCAGGTTTTCAATTTAGCACTGGAAAAAATGGCTCTTTAACGGATTTAAAGGGCAAAGTAGATCTTTCTGCCAAAATTTTAAATAATTTTCAATTCAAAGCTCCCAATGTAGAATTAAAATTAGATGGAGAAGTAAAAATTCAAGGGGATTTACCTCAGCCCGTTTTTAGCGGTCAATTAACCATCAGAAAAGGGTATTTTTTATTCCTCGAGCAAAAATTCCAATTTAGCGAAGGTAAATTATTGTTGAATGAACTCACCGGTCCTGATTTACTCCTGGATATTAAAGCCACTACTAAAATAAACCAGGTAACGGTCTTTTTAAAGATTTCCGGAAATCTTTCTGCTCCTCAAATATCGCTCACTTCCAAACCTGCTTTAACCGAGGCGGAAATTATTTCTTTATTAACTTTAAATAAAAATATTAGTGGCCTATCAGAGGGAGAAGTTGACGCATTGTTAAGGGAAGAAATTTTTAACTTAATTTTTCAAGGACTAAGCATTAATTTTCTGAGAAGAGCTGAAAACCAGATTGCCAATTATTTAGGATTAGATCTTTTCCGAATAGAAACGATATTTAAAGAAAATAGTGAGTCAACTCCTTTTTATGATTTAAATTTTAAAACATTCGGAATTGAAGTAGGCAAAAATATTACCGAAGATATTTTTCTAACCTATTCTACTTCACTTGATGGTTATAGCGAAAAGAATTTCAGTATTGATTATCAATATAAACCGGATCTGTCTTTTACTGCCGAAATAAACACCTTCGCCCTGGAAAAGAACAATACTGAAATTAAAATGGGTATACAATTCGAATTTTAATAAATATATTCCGGCAACAAAGCTCAGGTTATAAATTGACTTAGCCTTATTTTGGGAAAATAGTATGCCTTCTTTGGAATTTATTTTGCGTTAATAATTTTATTTTCATAATGTTTCTTCATCTCTTGGTTAAATGGTAGAGCGAGTATCTCTTCTATAACGGCTTCTGCTTGCTCAAAGGATTTAGTGCGGGGATCTCTGACCAAAATTTCTTGAAGTATTTTTTTGTCACCGGAAACGAATGCTTCTAAAGCCCATTCCATTTTTAACCTTCTTGGAGCTAAATACATATCTTTTATCCGCTCTGGTAAGGGAGGATTTATCTCCTCAGGATGAATTCCTTCCCGGTCTACCATGACCGGTATTTCCACTACTACATCCTCGGGGATATCCAGGATTATCGGTCCTTTGTTTGGGATGTTTAGCACTAATCTTTCTTGAATCCCATTAACTAATGCATTGATAAATTGAATATGTTGTTCCCCGCTTTGAACTTCAGGAGGAAATTCTTTTAAAAGATTAACCGATTGATCGGAGGCAAGTTGGGAATTTTTTTTCGTCAATTCCTTCAAATGATTTTCTTGATACCACAACCAACCCAAATCAGAATCTGCTCCCCCCCATGGTTCTCCATACCACTTTTTTTTCGTTTCCAGGTTGTAGTGGTATTTCCAGCTCCCATTCCGGATAGTATCTCCTATGGGCATTTTACCATAAAATTTATACATATCTATTGCCGCAGGACTCATTTTGTCATCAAAGGGATTTTTAGGTTTCCATTTTTTCGCTTTCTGCTCTATCCATTGGTTCAGCAGGGGATATGCATCCTTACCTTTGTAAAGAAACCGGGTCAGCCATATATTGTGATTAAATCCTGCAACCTGCCAGTTTACATCTTTTATGTCTAATCCCAGACTTTGCATTACAATTTTAACACTGTTATGTTCATGACAAAAACCTACAACTTTAAGGTTAGAGTACCTTGATATCAGGGTAGTACCTTCAAATACCGGATTAGCTGTCTGAAGCAGCCAAGCATTTGGACATATTTCTTCCATGCTATGAGCTATCTCTAAAAAATATTTAAGTTGATTATAATTACTTAAAGTGTGATAATCAGAAACCATATTAAATTCTTGACTATCTATGCCTCTTGCATATCCATGCATTTCTCCCGCTTTCCTGCTGGCTTCTAACTGAACATGGCCACCAATAAGAGCAGTGTTGATTACGAAATCTGCCCCTTTAATTGACTGTTTCATGTCTGTTGTTTTCTCGAAACTTAAATCAGTTTTCAATAGAGCAGCGTATCTTTTTGCTAAATTGTGTACTGAATTCAAGCGATCTTCATCGACATCCATAAGTGAAATAGAGCTTCCGGACAGATCTTTTGCTTTGCAAAGATCTCCCACTAATTTTAAAGAAAAAATAGCACTACCTGCTCCTATGATACTTAGTTTTATTCCGGACATATAAATTCCTCCACATAAACAATTTTTTATTTATAGAGATAGAAAACCATCCTATTTTAAGGATATGTATCTGCTTTTATTTATCTTATCGAATAGCAAAACTATCTTCTGACTTAACTGTATGGTAAAATTATCAAACATGAACAATGCCCTGCCAGCCAATTGGTGACCTTTATTAAATGACAATTCAGCGGCTTTGGGTTATAAATTTACACTATTTTGATAAAAGTTCTTTAATCTGTCTTTCCGGATAGCGGCTCATAATGATAAGCCCTAATAGGGCAACTATACTTCCCAATACAGGAGCTAATCTCACTCCCAGGGAATTACTGATATCTTTACCAAAAATAGAATACAAAAGAGCAAGACTGGCAGTCGAAAGACCCAGATTGAGTTTCATAAAAAACCCCTGGACACCAAAATACATCGCTTCTCTTCTCTCCCCGGTTTTTTTATAATCAACATCGCAAAGTTCAGAAAGCATTACATTGGGAATAATCATCAGTACTGCCGCAGGAAATCCCATAAGCCCTATAAAAATTAGTCCCCAAATCTTGGGATTGAGCGGGGCAAGACCGGTGAAAGACAGAAAAATAGAAAATATAGAGAATAATCCAAGGCTTAACATCATAATCATTTTCTTCCCTCGAACCCTCGCTAAGTATCCCACCAGCGGGAAACAGAGTGCCGCAATGACAAAAAGGATAGTAAATATATTTCCGGCAAAAGCCTCATCAGCACCCATCAGGGTAATAACAATTGGTATGGCAGATGAACGAACAATATTAAAAAGAAACCATAGGGATATATTGGCAAAAAGATAGATAATAAAAGCCTTATTCCCGACTGTTTTTTTAAAGGAGTCCATCAGTGGTACCTGGCTAGGTTTGGCAGTGGAAAACCTTTTCTCGTCTACCGCAAATACAGCCGCGTATAATAATAGAGCTCCGAAAATAGCCAGATAAATAACCATTTTACGATAAGAACTGACGTAATCAGCATTCTGCATAAATAAAGTCAAAAGAAAAGGACCGCCAATCATCACTACTGCTGAACCAATGAGAGAAAAGTATCCTTGAGCGGTAGCAATACCAATCCGGGCTTTTTCATTGTGACCGAGTTCGGGAATTAAGGCAAGGTAAGGAACGACATATATTGTAAAGAAAAAAAAGTAAAAACCAAAAATAATAGCCAGATAGATACCATTGACAAAGGAAGTATGGGGTAAGGGCGGAAAAAATATCAGAACTGTAGATAATGCCAGAGGAAGTCCTCCTAT
Source organism: Candidatus Atribacteria bacterium (assembly GCA_011056645.1). Lineage (NCBI taxonomy): Bacteria > Pseudomonadati > Atribacterota > Candidatus Phoenicimicrobiia > Candidatus Pheonicimicrobiales > Candidatus Phoenicimicrobiaceae > Candidatus Sediminicultor > Candidatus Sediminicultor quartus. The sequence goes on along the minus strand of DSEL01000036.1, from coordinate 2,278 downwards.
CGCCAGGAAAAATCTTCTTCTCCCAAATCTCGAGGTGGAACGGTCAGTCCAGGAAGCCACCAACGGGTCAGCCACCGCATCTACAATCCTTCCAAAGAGCATCACTGCTCCCAGCATGGTAATTATGCCTAAAAACCTCTCATTGGAAACAAAAGGAATCATGCCTTCTGCCACTCTCTCTTTGGGGGGAAGCAGAAAGGCGATAGCGAAAGTCAACCAGATCGAATCTAACAAGACCCATCCTGTTGTGGACAGGTTATAGAGAAAAAGTCTCTTACCTTTAAATTCTTCCATTTTTCTCTCCTTTCTTGAATATCCTATTGCGTAGTTTTTTCTAATACCCGTAAATTTTACTCTTGTATGATAATTTTATTAAGGAAATGTTCTACCTATTATCATTCTTAATAATAGGTTTTTGCTATAAAATTTTTTTCAAACTCGACATTCTTATCTTCATGGTACTCTGCTTTTTCTCTGGCTTCATACAATCTTTTTAAGTTTAAATTAACCGTTATCAGGTGATTCCCCTCATAAGAGGAAGACAAAGATAAAACCCCATCTTTTTTTTCAGTCATTGACAGGGGAGCGAAAATGCCGGCTTTTCCGGTAAAATGCATTCCGGCAATCCATCCATTTAGAGAGGATTTTAAACCATAGAGATAAGATTCCTGCACCCGAGGCCAAATTCCTCTTAAGGCCTTCCAGGTAGAATATTCTTCTAAATTAGCGATAGGTAAAATAACTATATCTGCTTCTATTTCTCGGGCGATACGGAAAGTCTCAAAGTAAGTGGCATCCATACAAATAGGGCATATTACTTTTCCAAAAGGTAAAGAATATGCCTCCATTCTATTGCCTCTTTTTATTCCTAATTTATCTTCAAAATCAGTAAGGTGCATTTTCTTTTGAGTTCCTATCAGGCTTCCGTCCGGAGCAAAGAGTGAACCGGCATTATAAATTGCTTCTTTTTCTTTTAAAATATAACTTCCGCTATAAATATAGATCCCATACTCTCGTGCCAGCAGAGAAATAATTTTCTTGATCCCCCTCTCAATAGGTTTTGCTTCCCCTGTAAAGATTTTAGCCAAAAAATTGTTATTTCCAGTTGAACCTGATTCTTTCACTCTATCTTCCTTTAGGTTTATAGCTTTTAGGGCTCTTTTATTTAGAATTTGATTTATGAAGTGAAATCCTGGAATTAAACCGAATAGATCAAAAAAATTATATTCCGGAAAAATAATCATACAGCTCTTCTCTTTTGCTGCCTGCTCTACAAAACCACAAAGCATATCAATATATTCTTCAATATTATTTACCGGGTTAATCTTCCTTTGAACACAGGATACCCGAATATTCTCTGCATCAATATCTTCTGAAATCCTTCTTTTTTCAATCTTTAATTGTGTAAAATGCTTTTCTATTCTCTCCAAAGATATTTTTTTGCTAAACCATTTTTCCACTAAAAATTCCATATTCCTGTGCCTATCTTTCTTTAAACATTTTCATCTGCTGGTAAAATTCTCGATTCAATTGGGCGAGCACATTAAATTGGGAAATAGCCTTTCTTCTCTTCTCATTGTCCAGCTTAGCAATGATTAAACTTTTCTGGCCGCTGCTTCTCTCCAAATATCCATCTCCCTTTTCAGTCATTTCCAGGGGGGCATAAATGACCGATTCTCCCCAAAAACTCTGCTTTCCCAGGAATCCGTTAAATCCGCTTTCTACCGCAAAGAATTGATTTTGCTGGACTTCTTGCCACAGTCCACTCAGCGGTAAAGCCGGGTTCTTTTCTCCGGTAAAGCCTACCGGAGATAGAATGGTATCTGCCCCTTTTAAAGCCGCCATCCTGGAAACCTGGGGATAAAAAATGTCGGTAGAAATTATTAATGCTAACTTCCTATCCTTTATTTCTTTTAATTCGATCTTTACTCCCCGGGAAAATCCTAATTCCCTTTCCCAACGGGCTAAATAAATTTGTCTCTGTTTAAGCAGCACTTCTCCGTTTAATATTAGACAGGATTCATGATAGATATTATTTTTTTCTTTTTGCCAATAAGTCCCCGGACAAATTATTATTTTAAGATTTCGAGATAATTCTTTTACCTCTTCTATATATTCCTGGCCATTTGCATCCTGTATCAGATTTCTTAAACTTATATTATCCGGATGGTTCAGTTGCTGGAAAAAACATCCGGTAAACCCGGGGAAAACAATGATATCAACTTGCTCTTTTACCGCCTTTTCTAAATATTCTTTGATCTTGCCAATTAGGATTTTT
>DSEL01000035.1 GCA_011056645.1 Candidatus Atribacteria bacterium | reverse complement strand
ATATTATTGGATAGATTAATTTAATATTATTAATAAGTCGATCAGATAAGTTTTTTTGCATAATTTGTAAATGTTATGCTAATATTATTATAGACAAAGAAAAATAGAGATGTTATAATATCACTTGCGTAGTAAAAAAGAAATAAGTGGGCGGGTAGCTCAGTTGGGAGAGCACTGGTTTTACAAGCCAGGGGTCACAGGTTCAAGCCCTGTTCCGCCTACCAATTTTTTAATAAACATACAGGGGTCGTAGTGCAGCTTGGTTTAACACGCCTGCCTGTCACGCAGGAGATCGCGAGTTCAAATCTCGTCGGCCCCGCCATTTTCTTAATAATATAATTATGTAGGGCGATTTTATATGCCGAGATAGCTCAGTTGGTAGAGCAGTGGACTGAAAATCCACGTGTGCCCAGTTCGATTCTGGGTCTCGGCACCAAATTTTGCGGAAATAGCTCAGTGGTAGAGCATCGCCTTGCCAAGGCGAGGGTCGCGGGTTCAAATCCCGTTTTCCGCTCCATTTTTATAAAAATTAAATAGGCGGCATCGCCAAGTGGTAAGGCAGAGGACTGCAAATCCTTCATCCTCGGTTCGAATCCGAGTGCCGCCTCCATTTAATTTTTAGTTAGAATGAGAAATATTAAGAAAATGGGCGGTTAATTCAGTGGTAGAATGCTTGCTCGACGCGCAAGAAGTCACTGGTTCGAATCCAGTACCGCCCACCACTTAAAATATAAAACGAAATGAGATTAGTAGAAAAAAGTAGGTTGAGTTTTTCTAAAGAGAGTAGGTATTGTTCAGGTGTAATTATCTACATAAAAGTTTAATCGAAAACCTTTTCTACCAAAAATCCCTAATTTGAAATTCTATAAAGATGAGTAAATTTGGGCGGGTAATATCCGGTAGAGTTTTTAAGCGGGTTTTGGTTAATTTTTATAAATTAACTTTGACTAAAAAAGGTGGAACCGCGAGATTCTTAAATTAAACTTCTCGTCCTTTTCTTTTACAGGACAAGGAGTTTTTTTGTTTAATGATAAGGAGGTAGATATTATGTCAGAGATTAAAGTGTTTTTATTAGACGGTTCGGAAATAAAATTGAATAAAGGGGCTACTTTATTTGATGCTGCGGTCAAAATAAACCGAAAATTAGGCGAAGAAGCAGTCGCTGGTTTAATAAACGGAGTGGAAAAAGATTTAAATTGTGTCCTTAAGGATAATGATCGAATTGAAATTAAAACTTTCGCCTCATTGGAAGGCAGAGAAATCTACCATCATAGCAGTTCTCATATTATGGCACAGGCGGTAAAAGAGTTATTTCCTCAGGTAAAATTAGCTATTGGACCGGCTATCAAGGATGGCTTCTATTACGATTTTGATCTAGACCATTCTCTTACCCCGGAAGATATGGTACTTATTGAGAAAAAGATGAAAGAGATAGTGGGTAGAGATCTTCCTTTAAAAAGGATAGAAGTAAGTAAAGAAGAAGCCCAAAAATTATTTAAAGAACAAAAAGAGGATTATAAAATTGAACTCCTTAAAGATATAGAAGATGATATGGTTTCCTTATATCAGCAGGGGGATTTTATTGATCTATGTAGAGGTCCTCATATTTCTTCTACGGGGAAGCTAAAAGCTTTTAAACTTTTAAGCATTGCCGGAGCATATTGGAGGGGAAACGAGAAAAATAAGATGTTACAACGTATTTACGGGATCTCATTTGATAAAAAACCCGAGCTGGAGAACTATTTACAATTGCTTGAAGAGGCGAAAAGGAGAGATCACCGAAAATTAGGAAAAGATTTAAATTTATTCAGCTTTCATGACGAGGGGATCGGATTTCCTTTTTTTCATCCTAAGGGAATGGTGTTAAGAAATATTTTGGAAGATTACTGGAAAGATGAACATTACAAGAGTGGTTATACAGAAGTTAAAACCCCGATAATCTTAAATAAATCATTATGGGTAAAATCAGGGCACTGGGATCATTATAAGGAGAATATGTATTTTACTAGAATAGATGAAGAAGATTATGCCATTAAACCGATGAATTGCCCTGGGGGAATTTTAATTTACAATACCACTTTGCATAGCTATAGAGATTTACCGCTTAGAATGGGAGAATTAGGATTAGTGCATAGGCATGAATTATCTGGGGTACTTCATGGATTATTCAGAGTGAGGTGTTTTACCCAGGATGATGCTCATATATATATGAGCCCCGATCAGATTGAAAACGAAATAAAAGGAGTGATCGATTTAACAGATAGGATATATAAGACTTTTAATTTTCCCTATCGAGTGGAATTAAGCACTAAACCGGAAAACGCTATGGGCTCAGAAGAAATATGGGAAAAAGCTACGAGTAGTCTAGAAGAGGCCTTAAAAGATAAAAAAATAGATTATATTATTAATGAAGGCGATGGGGCATTTTACGGTCCCAAAATAGATTTTCATTTACAAGATTGCATAGGAAGAAGCTGGCAGTGCGGTACCATCCAGTTAGATTTTATTATGCCGGAAAAATTTGACCTTTACTATATCAACAAAGAGGGAAATAAGGAAAGACCGGTTATGTTACACCGAACTATTTTGGGAAGCATAGAAAGGTTCATTGGGATACTTATCGAAAATTACGCGGGAGCATTCCCCCTGTGGTTAGCTCCTGTTCAGGTAAGATTAATGCCTATTGCTGATAGGCATATTGAGTATGGTAAAAATTTATTGAATAAGTTAAGCCAATATAATATAAGGGTAGAATTAGACGAAATTAATGATAAAATAGGAGCCAAAATAAGAAAAGCTGAAATGGAAAAAATTCCTTATATGTTAATATTTGGAGACAAAGAAGTAGAAGAGGGTATTGCTTCGGTAAGAAAGAGAGGAAAAGGTGACCTAGGTAAGATTAAACTAGATAAGTTTATCGAATACACCTTAAAAGAAGTTAAAGAAAAAATCCTATTTTAATATTGGTGTGTAAATATCATTCACACAAGTGAATATAATTAGTTAGAGAGCAAATGAAGCATTCAGAAATAAAAGGATATTTACTTTTGATATCTATCACTATATACCGTAGATTCATATTGATGTTAGTGTAAAATTTAGTGGGCTAATTAGACATTGATTAATATATTGACTATAATTACATAATATGTTATAGTTTCTTAAAAATAATGCCGATTTGTATATATTTTAGGGAAATTAGAAGTGAGTTTTTATTTGCTAAAATTAGTAAAATGATATTTTAAAGCTATGCTAAAAACTATTCAAAAATGTATACAAAATAACATATTACCCATCGTTAAACGGTGTAAAGGAGGAAAATAGGAATTAAGTCAACACCAAAGTTAAGAATAAATGAAAAAATTAGGGCTGAGAAAATTAGGCTTATAGATTTTGAAGGTAAACAAGTAGGATTAGTAAGCAAAAAGGAAGGCCTTGAGCTTGCCGAAAAGAGCAATTTGGACTTAGTTGAAGTTGCACCAGAAGCTAAACCTCCTGTTTGTAGAATTATTGATTACGGAAAGTATAAATACTTATTGGATAAAAAAAATAAGACTGGGAAGAAGAAACAGAAAAGCGGTGGGATAAAAGAAATAAAAATGCGCCCTAATATTGGAGAACATGATTACAATTTCAAGGTAAAAAATTTATATAAATTTTTAGAAGAAGGTAATCAAGTTAAAATTACTATCATGTTTAGAGGGCGAGAGATGAATTATGTAGATTTAGGAAGAAAATTATTAGAACGCGTAATTGAGCACACTAATGAAATAGCTAAAGTTTTAAAGGAACCAAAATTAGAAGGACGGAATATGACTTTAGTTTTAATGCCAAAATAATTAAATATTGCCAAGGGAGAAGAAGAATATATGCCCAAAATGAAAACACATAAGAGTTCAGCAAAAAGGTTTAAGGTAAGTAGTTCAGGCAAAATAATACGATCAAAAGCCTATAAAAGTCATATTTTAACTAAAAAGACTTCAAAACGCAAACGAAATCTAAGGAAAGCTACTACAGTTAGCAGCGTTGAGATAAAAAAAGTTAAAGTATTGTTACCCTATTCTTAATATTTTATTAAATACTAAATCGCCGTTTCCCTCATTCTCTACTTAGTAAGAAATTCATTGGTGAGGGGATATGGTTTACTACATACAAAGGAATCAGAAAGTAAAAGAAGGATAAAATCATCCTGTCGCAATTTATACTCACGGAAGTAATTACGGGAGAGAAAATACAGGAAAATAATGCGGTTATAAAAAAATAAGGAGTGAATAGTATGCCAAGAGCGACAAATAGTGTTGCCTCAAGAAGAAGGAGAAATAAAGTACTAAAATTAACAAAGGGATATTGGGGAGCAAAAAGCAAACTTTATCGTACTGCTCATGAAGCAATGATGAAAGCCCTTTCTTATGCCTATAGAGATAGAAGGGCTAGAAAAAGAGATTTTAGAGGGTTGTGGATAACCAGAATTGGAATTGCAGCTAGAAACGAAGGTATCTCTTATAATAAGTTTATAAGAGGTTTAAAAGTTGCAGGAGTAGAAATAAACAGAAAAATGTTAGCTGAATTATCAATTAATAATCAAGAAGCATTTATTAGTGTGGTGAAATTAGCTAAAGAAAGTGTTCATTAAGTTTATTTTTGACATATTGATATCCTTACAATATCGTGTGTAAAAGTGATAATAAAGATAAGTAGGTTATTAATAATTTAATATTTGATTATAATAAGCGATAACCGAAATTCACTTTAGAACTGCAAACTGAAATTTTAAGAAGTAAGTTTTGCCAGTACTCCGCTGTTATAAGGAGAAAAGTACGGATTTGCTAGATAAAAAGCAGGTCAAAAAGGGTGGTACCGCGGAAAAGGTTTATAATTTTCGTCCCTTTATAAGGTGAAGAAAATTATAAACCTTTTTCTATTTTATCATGGCATTAATGATGAGGAGGAATACTATTGGAAAATAGAATAGATGAGATCAAAAAGAAAATTGTATCTGAATTAAATAGAGCGAGGGATTTAAAAGATATTGAAAAACTAAGGGTAACATACTTAGGCAGAAAAGGAGTGGTAACTCTTCTATTAAGAAAATTGGGAACACTTTCATCGGAAGAAAGGCCAAAAGCTGGGCAGTTATTGAATCAAACAAAAAGAGAAATCGAAGAGTTACTCAAAACACATGAAGTGGAAATAGAAAAAATGGAGAAAGAAAAAAGATTACTAGGCGAAGCTATTGATATTACCATTCCGGGGAGAAAAATCAATAAAGGAACCATTCATCCCATTAATTTAGTGCTAAAAGAGGTTGAGGAAATTTTTTTGAGTTTAGGATTTAAAATGGAAGAAGGCCCGGAGGTAGAGCTGGATTACTATAATTTTGAAGCACTCAATATTCCTAAAGACCATCCTGCTAGAGACGACCAGGATTCTTTCTATATTACCAAAGATATTCTCCTTCGTCCCCAGACTTCTCCTGTACAAATCCGTACGATGGAAAATCAGAGACCGCCGGTTAGAATAATTGCTACAGGAAAATGTTATAGGCGCGATGCCACTGATAGTACTCATTCCCCCATGTTTCACCAGATAGAGGGGTTAGCAGTGGATAGAAACGTCACCTTTGGTGATTTAAAAGGAATTTTAACCGTTTTTGTGCACAGAATGTTTGGTAAAGATAGAAAAGTAAGATTTAGGCCGGGATATTTTCCATTCGTTGAACCTGGGGCCGAAGTGGATGTATCTTGTTTATTATGTGGAGGCGAAGGATGTAAATCTTGTGGTTATGTTGGCTGGTTAGAGATTATGGGGGCAGGAGAAGTACATCCAAGAGTATTAGAGATGGTTGGTTATGATCCGGAAGAATATTCAGGCTTTGCCTTTGGAATGGGGGCAGAAAGAATTGCCATGCTGAAATACGGCATAAATGATATCCGCTTATTTTTTGAAAATGATTTAAGATTTTTAAAACAATTTTAAAGTCGTCGTTAATGAATAGTCGTTAGTATATAGGAGCAACACGGTGTGCCGTTTTGAGGTTTTTCTAACTAATCTTACACTAGACGTTAACGTGCACGGTACGTAATACGAGTTAAGGAGGAAGAGAAAATGCAGGTTTCTTATAATTTATTAAAAGAATATATTGATATAGATTTATCAGCAGAAGAGCTTGCTAAAAGATTGACTTTAAATGGCATCATTTTAGAGAGGATGGAAAATATATCTACCGAGATAGAAAGAGTAGTAGTGGGCAGGATAATCACTATAGAGCAATATCCTGAAAATAAAAAATTATCTGTTTGTCAGGTAGACATAAAAAAGGAAGTACTTCAAATAGTTTGTGGGGCAAAAAATATGGAAGTTTCTGATAAAGTGGCAGTGGCTTTGGAAGGAGCAAAATTACCCCAGATAGGAATTATCAAAAATAAAAAATTTAAAAATGTTTTATCTTCAGGGATGCTCTGTTCAGCCTCTGAACTGGGTATTGAACCGGGGAAATCACCCGGGATATTAATTTTAGAAAAAGATGCTGTTTTGGGGGAAGATATAAGGAAAATAATAAAGTTTGACGACACTATATTTGACTTTGAAATACATTCTAATCGTCCTGATTTAATGTGCATAATAGGAATAGCTAGAGAAGTAGCAGCAATTATCGATAAGAAGCTTAAAATTCCTGAAATAAAGATAAAAGAAGAAGATGAAAGAATTGAAAAAGATATTACTGTGAAAATTGAAGCGGAAGATTTGTGTCCTCGTTATGCCGGGAGAGTAATAAAAGACATAAAGATAGATGAATCGCCCCTGTGGCTAAAATGGAAGTTAAGATTATTAGGGGCAAGACCGATAAATAATATAGTAGACATTACTAATTTCGTTATGATGGAGACAGGACAGCCGCTTCATGCCTTTGATCTTGATTTGATTAAAGGGAAGACCATTATAGTTCGAAGAAGCAGAACGGGGGAAACTATCTGTACTTTAGATGGTATTGAAAGACAGTTACCTTCCAAAAGTTTGGTTATCGCTGATACAAAAGAACCTATAGCTCTTGCCGGAATAATGGGAGGAAAGCATTCTGAAATTGATCAAAACACTAAAAATGTATTTTTAGAATCAGCCTATTTTAATTCAGTAAATAATCGAAGAAGCGCTGCGAAATTTGGCTTAAGAACTGAAGCTTCAAACAGATTTGAAAAAGGAATAGATAAAGGAGTGCAAATATATGCCCTGGACCGAGCTGCTGATTTGATAAATAAGATTGCTATGGGAAAAATAAGCTCAGGGAAAATCGACACAAATAAAAAATTATTTCATCCCTTCAAGATAAATTTAAGAATAAAAAGAGTTAATAGAATATTGGGACAGCTTCTAGATAAAGATGAAGCTAAAACAAAGAGTAAAATTATTAATATTTTAGATAAATTAGAATTTAAAGTAGTAGAAGATAAAAGAGAATATATCGAAGTAATTCCTCCTTCTTTTAGAGGAGATGTGGAAGGAGAAATAGATCTAATTGAAGAAATTGCTCGAATTTATGGTTACGATAAGATAAAGCCTACTCTCTTTAACCATACAATTGCCCAAGAGGGAAAAAATATCCGATTCAGGGTAATTGATCAGGCAAGGGAAACATTAATCGGGTGTGGTTTAAACGAAGTGATAACTTATAGTTTTGTTTCTCCTGATATTTTTGATAGAATAAGAATATCCGAAGGGCATAAATTAAGGAGTGCCATAAAAATTAAAAACCCTATGACCATAGACCAATCTTTAATGCGGACCTCTTTAATTTCAAGTTTATTAGAAGTTATTAAATGGAATACTAATCGACAAGCGGAGTTGGTTAAAATATTTGAAATAGGTAAAATATACTTACCTTGTGCTGATAAACAAAATTCCTTACCTCAAGAAAAATTAATAATAGCCGGGGCAATAAATAAGATCGGCCGGGGAAATGTTTGGGAAAAATCACTTTCTTTAGATATTGTTGATATCAAAGGTATAATCGAGGTAGTTTTTCAGAGTTTAAAAGTGGAAAATTGGGAAGTAATTCCCGGAAATCACCCTACTTTTCATCCTCTACGGAATGCTAAGATCATTGTAGGAGGAGAAGAAGTAGGTATCTTTGGCGAGGTACATCCGGAAGTTACAAACAATTATCGTATCCCGGGGAAAGTAAATTTGTTTGAGATTGATTTTGAAAATTTATTACCTAATATTCCTACCGGTATCAAATATTGTGTTTTACCAAAATATCCTTCAGTTCAGAGAGATTTGGCTATGATAATAAAAGAAGAGGTCCTTTCCGCTGATATTATTAACAGCATAAAATCTATTAATAAAAAGATAATTAAAAAAGTAACTTTGTTTGATATATTTAAAGGAAGCCAAATTGGTGATGGTTATAAGAGTTTAGCCTACTCTGTGGTTTTTCAAGCCGAAGACCGTACCTTGACAGACCAGGAAGTGGGAAATACCTTTAAAAAAATCAGAGAAAAGCTAATAGAAAAATTTGGTGCTAAAATAAGAGAACAATAAAGGTGTAAAACGAAAAACAAAAAACACAAAACCCTATTCTTATCTCGTATTTAGTTAGGGGGGTTAATTGGTTACCTAGTTATGAAAATAAAATCAAATCGATTAATTAACTAATGAATCAGCTAAACAGCCTTTACGATTAATTAGAAGGAAATACTCATGGCGGCTATAAATTGGATAGACATATCAATAATACTAATAATCTTATTAAATATGATTATTGGTATACGTCGCGGTATTATCAGAGGAGTAATTAATCTAATAGGAATTGCGACGGCAATTTTTCTGGCAATTTTTTGGTGTAAAGAGGTTGGAGAATACATAAATTCACATTACCAACTAAGCAGGGAAATAGCAGATATATTAGGTTTTGTTCTAATATTTTTAATGGTTGTTCTGATCGCAAGAATGTTTGAAGTTTTTTTAAAAAAAATATTTTCCTTACTCTTTGTTTCCTGGATCGATGGTTTAGGAGGAGCCTTGTTTGGTTTAACCAAAGGTTGTCTGATTGTGGGAATTTTATTGGTTATAATTACCTTTATCCCTTTACCGCTTTTTCTGAAGGAACAATTAGAAAGCTCGTTTTTAGCTAATAGATTTGCAGTTATGACTGCTATTGTCTACGATTATTTAAAGGATTGGCTGCCTTTGAGCATTCAGTTTAATACGGAAGAATTTCTTAAAAAATTCAATCTTAATTTACTTGTATAGGAATTTTCCCTAACTATAATTAGTAAATAGAATGTCCTATATCATGTATAATAAAGAAGAATCGTATCAAGAACCGATTAGGCAAGATAGTAATAGTTGCTTAGTTGGCTGATTAGGAGATAAGTTTATTGAAATAAATGCTAAAATAACTTACTAACAAACCGGTTAACTTGCTAATTCAATACCAATAGCTGTTTGCTAAGATCTAATTTATAAGGAGAAATATATCTTGAACGAACATACTTTATCAGTTTTAGAATTTTCAAAAATTAAAAATCAATTAAGGGAAAAAATATCCACTGCCAGTGGTGAAGCAATCATAGAGAATATTACACCTAAACTTGATTTACAGCAAATTCTTATTACTCAAAGAGAAACAACCGAAATGAGGGAAATTATTTTTTATGACGGAACCCCTCCTTTTTCTAGATTGGAAGATATTAGTAGTGAACTAAAAAGGTCTGCAGTTAAGGGAACTATTCTTGATTCAAAAAAAATTATAAAAATTTTAAAAGCATTAAAAACCTCTCGCTTGATTAAAAAGTTTTTATTGAAAACTAAGGAAAAATATCCTTTAATTAGAGAGAGGGCGGAAAAAATACAGACTTTTTTCGAATTAGAGGAGGAAATAATCCAATGTATAGATGAGGATGGAGTAGTTTTAGATCGGGCGAGCCCAGAGTTAAGGAAGATTAGAAGAGATATAATAAAAAAAGAACAAATACTTAAAAATAAGTTGGAAACTATTATCCGGTCTTCCCGATTTGCCACTATTATTCAAGAACCTTTAATTACTGTAAGGCAAAATAGGTATGTGATACCTGTAAAACAAGAAAAAAAGGCAAAATTTCCGGGAATAGTGCATGATAAATCCGATAGTGGAGCTACTTTATTTATTGAACCCTATATGGTGGTAGAGCTAAATAATTTGCTTCGTCAATTAATTAAGGACGAAGAACAAGAAATATTAAAAATTCTTCAAAAAATAACCTCTCTTATCGGGGAAAAAGCACAAGAGATTAATGATAGCGTCTTGAATCTAGGAGAAATTGATTTTATTTATGCTCGGGCATTATTAGCCGAAAAAATGAAAGCAATAGAACCAAAATTAAATCAAGATGGGCTTATTAACCTTATCCGGGCAAGACATTCCTTATTGCAGGATCGTGTTGTTCCTATTAATATAAATTTGGGAAAAGTTTTTAATATTTTAGTCATTACTGGCCCCAATACAGGAGGTAAGACAGTTACCTTAAAAACAGTAGGGTTACTTACTCTTATGGCTCAATGTGGGTTACATATCCCCGCTGCAGAAGGGAGCGAGGTTTCTATTTTTAAAAAGATATTTTGCGATATAGGAGATGAACAAAGTATAGAACAAAATTTGAGTACTTTTTCTTCTCATATGAAGTATATCGTTCAAATTTTAAGAGAAGCTGATTCTGAATCTCTTGTATTGCTTGATGAATTAGGTGCAGGAACTGATCCAACAGAGGGAGCAGCTTTAGGTATGGCAGTTTTAGATTTCTTGAGCAAGGAGAATTCCAGGGTAATAGCAACGACACATCACGATTCTTTGAAATCCTACGCATATTTAACTAAGGGAGTATGTAATGCACGCGTTGAATTTAATGAAGAAACCTTGAAGCCAACATTTGAGATTTCTATTGGATTGCCTGGTAAGAGTTGCGCTTTTATCATTGCTCAAAAATTAGGTTTATCAAAGGAGGTTGTCTTAAAAGCTCAGAGCTTTTTATCCCAGGAAAAAATAAAAGCAGATAGTTTAATTGAAAAGATCGAAGAAGACCGAAAACTAATTGAGAAGGAAAAAAATTTAATAGAAATTATCAAAGAAGAGAGTGTGGGTTTAAGAAATAAATTAGAAAAAGAATTAAATAAAGCTGAGGAGAGTAGAAAAGAGATAATTCTAAAAACCTATCAGGAAGCAGAAAAGATATTAAAGGAAACGCAGGATAGCGCTGGAAAGGTAATGGAGAGGTTGAATAAGCACAAATTTTTAAGTAAAGCATCTAAAGGTAATTTGTTGGAAGAAATACAAATAATTAGCAAGGAAATACAACAGGAGATAGTGAAAATAAAGCCGGAGAAAGAATTAATAATAAATCAAAATATTGAAATAGGAGATAGTGTACTAGTTAAGAGTTTGAATAAGAAAGGGACAATACTTTCTGTTTCTTCTAAAAATGAAAAATATAAGATTCAAATTGATAATATGAAGATGCTGGTTCCAACTTTCGACATAGAAAAAATAGATCAAATTGATCAGAAAACGAAAAAATATAGTCATATTGAAAATAGTTTTGATAGTGGTTTAAGTAGAAAGGATAGTTTTTCATTATCCAAAATAAAAACTTTTAAAAATGAGATTTCTATTCGTCAATTAACTGTTGAAGAAGCGAGGCCGATGTTGGAAAAATATTTGGATGACGCTTATATGTTGGGAGTTTCACCGGTATACATAATTCATGGAAAAGGTAAGGGTATTTTGAGGGATGAGGTAAAAAAAATGTTAGATAAAATTCCTTATATTAAATCATTCAGGATTGGAGGCACAAAAGAAGGGGGGACAGGGGTTACAGTGGTGTATATCGAAAAATAAATTTCTCTTATTGACAAATTCTTTGGGTGTCTTTCTCACTAAATCCAATCGCTCTACACTATGGAACGAGATATGATTTACGAAATTGAAATAACTATTAGACTACTGGATCCTATGGATCATGAATAGGGTATGCGCTATTAATTACTTATCTTATTTTGGGTGTTTTTTTCTAAGTTTTTCTATTAAAGATTGAAGAGTTTCTTCTTTTTCTTCAGTCTTTTCTTCAGTTTCTGTGGGTTTTTCTTCATATTTTTCCTTAATTTCTTCAATTTCTTCATAATAAGGTTTCTTAATTTCCGGATATTCTTCTGTTTTTGGCATTTCAAAATATTTTTGATGAACGGTGCAAGAGGATGTAGGTTCTGAACCTTTTATAAAAGTGACTGTTAGTATCTCCGGGCAAGAATTAGTTGGTAAAAGCCCAGATTCTTTACAAACAGATGTTTTAATTATTTTGTCTGGTTGTAAGAAATCTTTTTTTTCATCATTTTTAAGGGCATTTTTCATAAATGCAGTCCAAATTGGGGCAGCAACCACACCACCAGTCATTCTATTTCCCAAAGGTTTTCTGTCATCATTTCCAATATAAACCGCAGAAACTAAGTCCGGAGTAAAACCAATAAACCAAGCGTCAATAAATTCATTGGTAGTCCCGGTCTTTCCTGCTGCCGGCCTATTTATTTTTGCATTAAAACCAGTTCCTCTTTCAATTACTCCCATCATCAAGTTAATAAGTACATAACAAGTCTCTTCTTTAAATACTGTCTTTTTTTGAATAATATTCTCTTCTATAATATTATTTTTACTATCTTCTATTCTAATGATAGAAATAGGATCAATCTTTACTCCCAAATTGGCAATAGTAGCATATGCTGAAGCAATTTCCAAAGGAGTGATTTCTGAAGTACCTAAGGCTAAAGAAAGATCTGAGCGGAGTTCACTTGTTATCCCTGCTTTATGAGAATAATTGATTACTTTTTTTATACCCACTTGTTCTAGTAATTTTACTCCTACTACATTTATTGATTGCTCAAATGCTTCTCTAAGGGTAACAGGACCTCTAAATTCTTTTTCGTAATTTTCAGGAGACCATCCATTTTCAAAAGTAATCGGAGAATCTTCTACAATATTACTGGGAGTAAATCCATTATCCAAAGCAGTGAGGTAGACAAATGGTTTAAAGGCTGAGCCGGGTTGGCGGTAAGCTTGAGTAGCTCTATTAAATTTACTTTCTCCGAAATCTTTTCCTCCTACCATTGCCTTAATATAACCTGTCTGAGGTTCAATGGCTATTATTGCTCCTTCACGTCCAGATTCTTGTAATGCTTTTTCAGCACAATATTGCATTTCTAAATCTAAGGTGGTATAAATTTTTAGTCCACCTTTATATACTATATTTGCTCCATATTCTTCTAATAGCTGAGAAAGAATAAAAGTAGAAAAATAGGGAGCTGTAAAGGTATCTCTTTTATTATTATAATCAAGTTCCAGGGGGCTTTGTTTGGCTTTTTCCATTTCATCTTTAGATATATATTTTAATTTAAACATTCTGTCTAATATGATATTTCTTCTTCTTAAGGATACTTCTTGATTAAGAATGGGCGAATAATAGGAAGGACCACGTGGGATTCCTGCAAGTAATGCACACTCTGCAAGATCTAAATCCTGTACATTCTTATTAAAATACATTTTAGCAGCAGATTGAACTCCATAAGCCCCATGACCAAAGTATATTTCATTTAGGTACATTTCTAAAATTTCATCTTTAGTGAAAGATCGTTCTATTTGTAAGGCTAACAAAATGTCTTTTAATTTTCTATTTAAACTAATCTCTCGAGTAAGAAAAGTATTTATAGCTAATTGTTGGGTTATTGTGCTGCCTCCTTGAGGTTTGTTATCTTTACTAGATAAGAAAATCAGATCTTTAAAATTTTCCAATTGAGCAATTAGAATTCTACGGATATTAATACCTTTGTGTTTATAAAAATCCGAATCCTCAATAGCAATGGTAGCATTAGTTAAATTTGAAGGAATTTTGGAAAGTGGAACCGGATTTCTATTTTCCTGATAAAATTCGGTGATGATTTCGCCATTAATATCATAAACTTTGCTATTTATAGCATCTAAGAATTTGTTTTCTTGAACCATTTCAGATATTTTCTGATTATTAATAGTGGAGAGTCCGATAAAAGTAATAGAAAAGGTCAAGGAAAAGACTATAATTACCAGAAATATTTTTTGGGATAAGGAAATATTGTAAAATATTTTTGCTTTATTTTTTTGTGACAAGCTAAAACTCCCTTTTTAAGTTGTAAATTGTGTACCGCGTAGTAGGTTGATTTATCTCTCGTTTTAGTACACTGTCCAGAATGGAAAAAACAATAAAGATGATTTTTTTTAATCAGAAGATAGATTTATCAAGCTCTTTATGGGGCTTGTATAATAAGCCATTATATTTTTTTTTGTTTTTATTCACACCATAAGCGATAGTCGAATCTTTTATATTATACCATAAAATATTATTAAAATTAGAATAGTATTTCACTGAATACTTGATAGGAGTCTTAGTATACCTCTTTTAATATAAAATAAACTATGTTATAATTTCAAAAATTATTACGTTTACTATTGGGATATTTCCATATGCTTAAGCTAAACTTTCTAATACGTGTTGCCATGGTTGCAGCGATTTACGTGGTGCTTAATATTATATTTGCTCCCATAAGTTACGGCCCTATTCAGGTTCGAATTGCTGAAGCTTTAGTAGTTCTTCCCTTTTTAGACCAATCAGCAATTCTTGGATTATTTTTAGGTTGTATTTTAGCAAATGCTTACGGGGGGTTAGGAATGGTAGATATAATAGGAGGGAGTTTTTGTACTTTAATTGCTGCCTATTTAACTTATAAAGTGAAAAATCCTAAATTTGCACCCCTTCCTCCTGTATTAATAAATGCATTTGGGGTGAGTATTTATT